>JAGLTT010000016.1 GCA_023135135.1 Dehalococcoidales bacterium | reverse complement strand
CTTGTGCCAGAAAGGTGTCTGGCGTTTTTCATATTCCTCCGGCGAACCGTACGGCACGTTGTTCTCCGCCTTGCAGGCAACGGAACACGACTGACAGCCGGTGCACTTATCCAGGTCGATTACCATTCCCCATCTTGCCATTGTGTATCTTACCTCATGCCTTATAGACCCTGACCCTGGTATTGAAGAGAGCCGACTGTCCGCTCAGGCGGTCGTAGTCTACACCGATAATTTCATTGGGATTGACGCCGATTCCTTTCGCCCATTCGCCGTAAGCATGGTGACCCTGGCCGCTGGCGATACTGACTAAACCGGGGTGAATTCCCTCGAACACTCTGGCCTTTGCCTTAATTTTATTAAACGGGGATTCCACCCAGACTGTGTCGCCGTCCTTAATCTGCAGGCTCCGGGCAGTCCGGCGGTTAATTTCGATAAAATTCGTCCAGCCCGCGCCGTGCATCACTAAATACATTTCCTGCGCCCAGGGGTAGTTCTGGCTGCCGTTTTCAACGTTTAAGAGCGGCTGGTAGGTCGATAGCAGCAGCGGATAATCGTCGTTGTTACCCAGGAATTCGACCTCCCGGTAGTAAGGCAGGCCTGTCAGACTATTAACTTCTTCACCCTGCTCTTTAAGCAGCGCCTCCAGATTGCCCGAACGAAATTCGAATTTCCCGGAAGGAGTGTGGAAGATGCGGTCGTATTTATAATATTCGTAGTCCGGTCCCACCCAGACACCCTGCTCAAGAAGCTTTTCCCATGACGCGAGGCCGGCGGTGCGGTATTTTACATATCCCTCGGCACCGTTACCGATACCCGCGAAGGACTGCTCCACCGTGCCCCCCAGCCTCCCGGCAATATTAAAAATAATATCGATATTGCTTTTAGTATCGTACAGGGGTTCTACTACCGGCTGCTTTATCCTTGCCTCGGCAAAGCCCGAGCCCGGCGGCGAGTGGTCGTAGGCCCATTCCTCCATGAAGGTGGTTAACGGTAAAAATATATCGGCGTACTCCGCCATCTCGCTGATAAACGGAGCGGCGTGGACATAGCAGGGCACCTTCCCCAGCGCTTCGTCCCAGCGTCCGGCGCCGGGAGCGGACATGTTAAAATTGCTGTTGAAGCCCATGGCCATCTCGACCGGATAAGGCTTGTTTTCCAGTATAGAATCGGCCACCTGGTTGGTGACTACCTCCGCAGCCGGAAACAGGTTTGTTTTCCGCAGGTCCAGCGCCGGTTTGGCCCTGCCCTTACTGGCCGTGTCATCCTCGGCGAATTCGGGCATGAGGCGGTATTCCGGGTTTTCCTGATAGGTCACGCCGCCGGGAATGTCTATGCTGCCGACGAGGGCGTTCAGGCAGAATATGGCATAGCTGGTGTAAGAGCCGTTGGGCCAGCTGGTGGCCCCCCGCCCTCTCCAGGCTATCGCCGGTCTGGTCCCTGCGAATTCCCTGGCTATTTGCCGTATAGTTTCGGCGGGAATACCCGTCATAGCCGAGACCGTTTCCGGGTCATAGTAGTCGATTGCCAGCTTTTTATATTCATCGAAGCCGAACGTCCAGTTTTTGATGAAATCGGCATCGTAAAGGCCTTCGCTTATTATCACGTTGGCGATAGCCAGTGCCAGCGCGCCGTCGGTACCCGGATTAATAGGCACCCACCGGTCGGCCCTGAGGGCGGTAATCGAATAACGGGGGTCTATAACGACTACTTTAGCGCGAATTGGTCGTTCCCGCCGGATTTTTCCCCACATTCTCAGGCTCCGCGCCAGCGGTTCGTACGATTCCAGGATGCTCGCCCCGAAAGAGAGGATGTAGTTGGTACGTTCGAGGTCATAAGCGCTCTGCGTGTAGTGACCGTCGGCCATCCATTCGCCGGCCTTGTCCGCTTCGTTATCGAGGCCGTCGGCGGAGACGACATTGGGCGTGCCGTAAGCATCGGCGAAGCGGTGGATGATATCTTCGGCGCTGACGGTATTCAGCCCGCTGAGAAGCAGCAGTCTTTCGGGTTGTCCCTTCTCTCTGAGATTTTTAAGTTTATCGCCGACCTCGTTAAGGGCCTGCTCCCAGGATATTTCAGTCCACCCGGGGTCTATCCCCCTGCCTTTGGTCGGATTAGTCCTTTTCAGCGGCGTGGTGATACGGACGGGGTCGTACAAAACCTGGAGGCCGACGTTAGCGCGGGGGCAGTTCTCCCCCTCGGAGACCCGGGATAACGGATTGCCGGTTACCTTGACCGCCCTGCCGTTGACCACTCTCACCCTGGTAGCGCAGCGGGTGGTACAGTTCAGGCAGGAAGTAGGCACCCATTTCTCGGTGATGACGCCCTCGCCGTCGGGCAGCTCCGGAGAGTAAACGACGGAACCCAGCGCGGGGTGACTGAATATGCGGCTGGCGGCGACCGTGGCCCCGGCCAGCGCCGATAATTTGATAAAGGTCCTCCGGCTCATACCGGAGCGTCCGCTTTTCCTGCTTTTCGAACTACCTGACTTTCTGCTCTCCATCACACCTGTACACTCATTCCGGCGCTCGTTATAAAGCTATGGTCGCATCCGGTCTTGAAGTAATTGGTCTGAATTGATAATGATATCGGCTAGTCATGTGTGTGATGCCCGGTCCGGCTAACATGAGTCAAATTTACAATACACCATCGTAGCTGAAAAAACAAGGTAACGCCACATCAGGCGGATGGTACCAACGGAGTTCGCTTTAACGCCAGCGGATATACATATTTACTTTTTGAACTATTGGTAGGCCCTGGACATACCGGCGGTAAAGTGGAAAATCGGCCTGTCCACCCTCTTTATTTTAAGCGGGCAGTGCTTGATACCTGCCGGTACAAAGGCGATAAAGCTTCTATCAAGGATATTCTGCTTACCGTCTATCCATAACTCGACCTCACCGCAGAGGTCGTAAGGGTCGTCCGGGTTGGTGCCGATATAGGCAATTGCTTCGTCATAGTCGTGCACGTGCTCTCCCACGACGCCCTCCTCGCCTTTGGACGCGGGCCAATCACCCGGCCAGTACCAGGCTGTATCCATGTAGAAAGCCCCTTTGCGGACCTCGCTGTCCATTTTAATCAGGAGCATGGCTTCATCGTCGGTAAATGTCGGAGTCCAGTCGGCTTGTACGAAATTCTGTTTTAGTTCCGTGACAAAGTACTTCTCGTCCCAGTTAGCCATTATTTTTTATTTCTCCTTTCCTCTTTCTCTGTGTCCTCCAGGGTCGGCCTCGGCCAGCGTCCCGGCGCCGAGCATTATGGTCATCTCTATATGCGGTTTATCGAAACGCTTCCATGTAAGCGGCCCGTGCTTGACGCCTTTGGGCACGAAGATCGCCGAGGTTTTATTGATGGTAAGCGGCTGGCCGTCCAGTATAAACTCTATTTCCCCGCCCAACTCCTCGCGATTATCGGGGTCGGTGCTCATGTGTATCACGATTTCATCATAATCGTGGGTGTGTTCGTAAATATGGGTGGCCGGGTCCGGCATATCGCAGACCCAGCCGGCTTCCACGTACAACTTTATCTCGGGTATAAGATTGCTGCTTATAAGGGTCATGGCAGGGTAGCGGCCTTTAACCTCCTCGGTGGGTGTTACTTCGTAGGCGGGTTTCTCCACAAAATACTTTTTAGCGTCGATTTTAGACATTTTCTTTCATTCTCCTCTAAAATCTCGTGGTCGTAATAGAGTATATTCTTTTATAAAGAACAAGGCAATTAACCCGAAGTCATACCGCCGTCAATGGGCATAACGTGCCCGGTGATGAAAGAAGCGGCATCCGAACAGAGCCAGATAACGGCCTCCGCCATATCCTCCGGCTCGGCGATACGTTTCATCGGAATCATGTTGAACATTTGCTCTTTTTCCTCCGGATGAGCACCGGTAAGGTATTCATATAAAAGCGTCCGCCCGGTAGGTCCCGGCAGTATGGTATTCACCCTGATGCCGGAGGTAGCGCACTCCAGGGCGGCCGTTTTGGTGAGTCCGATTAGACCGCTTTTACTGGCGGAATACGCGCCGAAGCCCGGTACCGGTTTCAACGCCCCGACAGAAGATGTGTTGACAATCACTCCGTATTTCTGCTTGAGCATCTGCCTTATCTCATACTTCATGCAGAGAAAAACGCCTTTAAGGTTAATGTCTATGGTACGGTCCCAGATTTCCTCCGGGCAGTCGACGATGTTGACCACGGGCACGCGTTTGCCGTCCGGGCCGATACCCGCATTATTAAAGGCGTAATCAAGCCGTCCGTAGGTCTGGACGCATTCATCAATCATCGCCTCTACTTCCACCGCGATAGACACATCGCATTTGACAAAAGTTGCCTCGCCGCCCGCTTTGTTGATAAGGCGTACCGTGTCTTCGCCGCCTTTGATATTTTTATCGGTGGATACAATAACTTTAGCTCCCTCACGGGCAAAAATCCGGGCGGTTACCTTACCGATTCCCGTAGCTCCGCCGGTGACCAGTGCCACTTTACCCTGAAATTTCTTTGCCATCTCATTCTCCTTTCTCAGTCGCATAATGGTAAAACCGCTCATGTCGGTTAAAATATATTATAATTAGATATTCAATTTATGTTATGATTTTGCTTACATGGAAAATATGGTTAGTATAATATGCGCCTATCACCTTGTCAATTAATATTAACATGTGACACCTTCAGGACTTGAAGTATTATAATAAATAAATCAGGAGGTATACAGTGTTACTTGAAAATAGGGTAGCTATCGTCACTGGGGGCGCCAAAGGAATGGGCCGGGGTATCGCCCTTAAGTTTGCCCGGGAAGGCTGCGATGTTGTCGTCAATGCTTTACACATCGAAGGCGCCGAAAAAGTGGCGGAAGAAATCAGGGCTATGGGGCGTAAATCCCTGGCGGTGAAAGCCGATATATCAAACAATACCGAAGTTAAAAACATGGTGGACGAGACTATCAAGCAATTCGGGAAAATCGACATTCTGGTTAATAATGCCGGGGGGGTCACGGGTGTGCAGGGTGGAGATACCGATACCGCTACTGAAGAAGACTGGGATAAAATATTGAGCGTGAACCTGAAAGGTGCGTTCCTGGTCTGTATGGCGGTTATACCCCATATGAAAAAGAATAAATACGGCAAGATAATCAACCTCTCGTCGATGGGTGCCGTAAGTCCCTCCGTTTCCGTGCTGCATTACCATTCCGCCAAAGCGGGGATGCTGGGTCTGACGCTGAACCTGGCCTTCGAGCTGGCACCTCAGAGCATCTATGTGAACGCCATCGTGCCGGGGCCTATCGAGACGCCGTTCTGGGATTCATTGCAGCCGCCGGGTCCGGGCAGGGACGCCCTGTTCGCGGCAATCGCCGGGAAGGAAATACCCCTGGGGAGGATAGGCACGCCGGAGGATATTGCCGGGCCCGCCCTGTTCCTGGCATCGGGGCTTTCCGACTATGTTACCGGGCAAATAATCTATGTCGCCGGAGGGCAGCCCCTCTCGTCACATGCGGCCACATTCTTATCATCGGGTGAAGGGCCGGGCGGGTAAAAAAACGGCATGGACTTTTCACTAACAGTCTGCCATGTGCTACGCTGTTAAGTGACTGTTGAACACGACGGAGGCAACGATGAAGAAGCTCAGAGTCAGGAACAAGAAAATAGACGATGACCTCCTGATGAAAAAGAGGCGGGAAGAGCTGGATAAGTGGCCTACCGGCAAGGAGGTGGACTTTGATGAAGCGGTAGCCTACCAGAAAAGCCTGCCCGATAGTAAAATCTGGTGGAAGGTGATGACCAAGCTGCGCGAAGAGGGCAGAATGAGCGTCTTCCCCAGGGCCGGAACTCCGGTACTTGAAAAGATGATAGAGCTCTGCCAGGGATTGAGGGACTCGGGGGTAGTCCTCATCCCGGTGACCACCGATAGCTATACGCGACTCTGCCAGTACGAGAAGGTCGAGGATATCCTCAAGGAGTGCGAAAAGACCGGCAAGCCGCTGCTGAACGGGTATCCCATTATCAACCAGGGCGTGAAGAAGACACGTAAGCTCGTGGAAAGTATCGATGCCGCTTTCAGTCCCAGGGGAGCCGGCGGGGAAATCGCCATCGCTTCCGGTATGACGACCGCGGAGGCGGGGGTAGGATTCCTGGGTTTCGGCAGCTATGTTAAAAATATGACGATACAGGAACTTGTCGAAAGCAGCCAGAACGGCATGAGGGTTATCGGCTGGTACGCCGACAGGGGCGTGATTTTATGCAAGGACCTCCACGGCTGGCTGCCCAGCGCTCCCTTCCCGTTGAGTATCAATATCGTTTGTATGATTATAGAGGCGGTTACGGCGGCGGAGCAGGGGCAAAAAGCCCTGTACCCGCTGGTGCACTGCATGGGGAATATGACTCAGGATTTAGCCTGGATAAAACTGGCACCGAGAGTAATCAGGGAGTACCTGGACAAGTTCGGTTATCAGGATACAATGATAATCGGCACATGTCCCGCCCAGACGCCACTTTTCCCGGTCGCCATGGATATGGGCGGGGCGTTTGCTTATCTCTGCTACGCGTCCATGGTGGGGGCGTTATCGAAAAGCAACGCCGTCGACCTGAGGAGTATCGACGAGGGTGCCGGCGTTCCTACCAAGGATACCAACACGGTGAGTTACCGGGCAGCGAAGTGGATTTTCGACGTGGTGCGGGAACAGCAGGTTGAAATCGATATTAAGGGCATTGACACGGAAGAAAAGGTGGCCGAGACCGAGGTAAGGGCGATACTCGATAGAATCCTTGACCTCGGCGACGGCGATATCGTCGACGGTACGGTGAAGGCCGTCGAATCCGGCGTCCTCGATTCGCCGTGGAGTCCCAACGTGAACGTCAAAGACCAGGTGCTGGGAGTAAGGGACGCCCGGGGGGCCTGCCGTTATTTAGAGTTCGGCAACCTTCCCATACCGGAGGAAATAAAGGAATTCCACCGCGGGAAAGTGGCGGAGAGGGAAAAGCTGGAGGGGAAAAAGGTGGATTACCATTCCACCGTCAAGGACTTGTGGAGTCTCAGCAAAGGCAAAATCGTGGGCATACCTCCTTATAACCAGTAGCCTTCTCGATTGACCGGATACGATAAACCCGGGAGGAGAAGCGATGAAGAAAGCACCGACAATCATAACCGGAACAGTGGGAATGGATGCGCATGTCATCGGCACTAAAATCGTCTCCCGCACACTGAAGGATGCCGGGTTCAATGTCATCGCGCTGGGTATGCAGGTATCTCCGGAGGAGTTTATCAGTGTCGCCCAGGAAACGAATGCGGATGCCATCCTGATGACCTCACTTTACGGTATGGCCGAGCTGGACCTGAAAGAATTTAACGAGAAACGCCTGGAGGCCGGACTGGGAGACATGCTCCTTTATATCGGCGGAAACCTGGTGATAGGCAGGTATGACCCGAAAGAGGTTGAACCGAGGTTTAAACAACTGGGATTCGACCGGGTCTACCCGCCCGAGACGGATATCGTCACGGTGATTGAAAACGACCTCAGGAAAGATTTAAAAGCGAAAGGTAAGATGTGAAGTTATTAGCAACCGCTCATGGTAAGCCCGTCGAACCACCCTTCGACAGGCTCAGGGCGAGCGGGTGATGACTGATGGATGATATTAGACTGCTGATTGATTTCGGAAGCACCTTTACCAAGGTTGTGGCGGTCGACCTCGATAAGGTGGAGGTAGTCGCGGCTGCCCGGGTTCCCTCAACCGTGGAGAGTGATATTACGGCGGGACTGGGGGAAGCCTTAACAAAGATTGAGGCAAATACCGGCATCGGCGACCTGGAGGAGAGGGAAGCCTTGGCCTGCAGCAGTGCCGGTGGCGGTCTGCGCATGGTCTGCGCCGGTTTCGTGCCGGAGCTTACCAGTAAAGCGGCCAATCAGGCCGCGCTGGGGGCCGGGGCCAAGGTAATCGGCTGCTATTCGCACAAACTTACTCAACAGGAAATCAAGGAGATAGAAGCGGCTTCTCCCGATATAGTGCTGCTCTCCGGCGGCACCGATGGCGGCGACGAGCAGGTAATCATTCATAATGCTAAAATGGTCTCCCGAACTGGTAACGCCGTTACCAATATTATCATCGCCGGTAATAAGACGGCTTATGATGAAATAAGAGCTATCTTCAGCGATAACAGTAAAAAAGTTATATATACCAGGAATGTCATGCCTGAAATAGGTGTGCTGGATGTGGCTCCCTGTAACCGGGAAATCCGCGACCTGTTCATGAAGAACATTATCGAGGCCAAGGGTATCGCCAGAGCCAAGTCAATCATTAAAGACGTTATCATGCCGACGCCCTCGGCCGTGCTGGAAGCGGCTAAACTGATTGCCGACGGATGCGAAGGCGCCGCAGGGTTCGGCGAGCTTATCGTCATCGATGTCGGCGGGGCGACGACGGACGTGCATTCCATCGCTCAGGGCAAACCCACGCAGGCTGATACCATCGCAGCCGGCCTGCCCGAGCCTTACGTAAAAAGGACGGTGGAAGGAGACCTGGGCCTGAAATATAACCTGGATAGACTGCTGGAACTTGTCAAGGTGAGAGAAACGCCTGCCAATTTCGATGCCATCGTGCAGGGATTCCATGAGGGAAAACTACCGCAAACCGAAGAAGAATGCGCCTGTCACCTGCTGCTGTCCTGTCTCACAACCGAGGTTGCCATGAGCCGGCATGCCGGGCGGATAGAAGTGGTCTATGGGCCCGCCGGAGAAAGACTGGTTCAGTACGGTAAGGACCTCACCCGTGTTAAAAACGTCATCGGCACGGGAGGCCCGATAATATTTTCCAGCAAGTGCCGGGAGATACTCCAAAGCGTCCTGTTCCATGAAGAGAATCCCTTTGTTCTCAAACCAAAAGACCCCAAGTTCTACATAGATGAGCAATACATTCTTTACGCGGTGGGACTGCTCAGCCAGGTAGAACCGGAGAAGGCTTTAAGCCTTGCCAGGAAGTACCTCAAACGTATATAAGTAAAGAGGGAAAATGCTTAATCATTGCCGGGTACTGGATTTAACCGACGATAAAGGTTTCCTGTGCGGCAAGACACTGGCCGACCTGGGTGCCGATGTCATTAAGATTGAGAGGCCGGGCGGCGACCCTTCGCGGAAAATCGGGGGTTTCTGGAAAGACGTTCCGGACCCCGAGAAAAGCCTGTACTGGTTTGCCTATAACTCCAATAAACGGGGCATCACACTGAATATAGAATCGGAGGAAGGCCGGGAGGTATTTATAAAACTGGTTAGAACCGCCGACTTCGTTATAGAGTCTTTTCCGCCGGGCTATATGGATGAACTTGGCCTGGGCTATTCCAAGCTCAGCGAGATAAACAAGGGCATTATCATGGCGTCCATTACGCCCTTCGGCACGGAGGAACCCTACCGCGACTATAAAGACTCGGACATCGTGGTGATGGGCATGAGCGGGACGCTGTACCAGACCGGAGAGTCCGATGGACCCCCGGTGCATATCAGCATGCCGCAGGCCTGCCTTCACGCCGGGCTGGACGCCGCCGTAGGCGTAATGATGGCTTATCACTACCGTGAGATGACCGGGGAAGGGCAGCATGTGGATGTATCCATGCAGCAGAGCGCTGCCTGGTTCCAGGCCAATGCCGTACCGACCTGGGAGCTTAACAGGAAAAATTTAAAGCGGTCCGGCGCCTTCCGTGCCGGTATGAGCCGGCAAGTCGGGCAGCGGCAGGTCTGGCCCTGTAAGGACGGTTACTTATTCTTCAACGTTATCGGCGGCAGGACGGGCGCCAAGTCGTTAAGCGCGCTGGTGGAGTGGATGGAAGCCGATGGCGGCGCTACCGATTTTCTGCGCAACATGGACTGGGACAACTTCGACATGTTTACGGTCACGAAAGAAGAAATGGACAGGATATCCGGGCCCGTCGGGGAGTTCTTCCTGAGGCATACAAGTAAGGAGCTTCTGGCGGGCGCCGTGCCCAGGGGGGTATCCATCGGCCCGCTGTCCAGCATGGGGGACTTGCTGAACGACGAGTGTCTCAAAGAACGCGGTTTCTGGAAGGAAATAGAGCACCCCGAGCTGGGGGCGAGCATCACCTATCCGACGGAGTTTGTTAAGTCGTCGGAAGTCGACTGCTCCACGCGCTTTCGCGCCCCGCTCATCGGCGAGCATAACGAAGAGATTTATAACGAGATAGGCCTGTCCGGGCAAGACCTTATTAAGTTAAAACAGTCAGGAACTATTTAGAGGGAGTAACGGCATTGGAAATGAATAAACGGGAAGGCGTGTTCAGCGGACTGACAATACTGGCTTTCTGCTGGGCGGTAGTCGGCCCGCTTACCATGAAGTTCTTCGCCGACCACGGAGCCACGGTTATCCGGGTGGAAACGAGTAAAAGGCCGTGCACCATGAGGTCTTCGGCCCCTTATAAGGACAATGTACCGAACTATAACAAGGGCGG
>JAGLTT010000159.1 GCA_023135135.1 Dehalococcoidales bacterium | reverse complement strand
TTATCGCCGCGGTCCACGAAGCGGTCAACTCCCAGAAAGGGGAGGTGGTTCTTTCGGTATTTCCCGACGAGTCCATCCGGACCGACAAAGGCTGCGGCATTAAACAGCTTATCTCCATCTTTTTCCAGAAGCCCGAGGATAACATACACCTTGAGTTCACTACAGAGAGAAATCAGGTTTTCAGTGGTGGGGCCGGGGATAGTTTCCGCAAACGGCAGGGCTTCCTCCCGACTGTCAAAGACATAACCTGTCAGGCAGCATTCCGGAAGTACTATCAGGCTGGCCTGCTTCGCTGTTGCTTCCTTAATGGCGCTGATAACGCTTTCCAGATTCTTTTCGGGATTCATGAGTTTGGGATTGGTCTGAACGGCGGCAATCTTGATTATTTGTGACATATTTCCTCACTTAATCCCCTGCCGGCATGCCCGGCATCCTGCCGTCCACCAGCGGCACCACGCATATCACGGTAAGCAGACTGTCGCTAGTGTTGGCGAAACTATGAGGTTCGTCCGGCAGCACCATGACGGCGTCGCCCTGTTCCAGCGGTTTTTCGGTATCGCCGCTTTTCAGTGTGCCATGACCTTCGACCACGAACATTTCATGCTCCCAGGGATGGGTATGGTGGGGAGTGGCGCTGCCCGGCTCTATCTCGAAGACTCTCATGACGAAGGTCGGAGCGCCCTCGGCGGGGCCGGCTACCACGCGCATGACCACCCCCGGCGCCGCCTCCGCCCCCGCCACCTGTCGGTAGTTCTGTATTTTCATGATATCTCCTCGTCGCAATAAATATTTACCTGACAATTATCGACGACGGTTACGTCCCTGTCAAGAAATTGACCGATTTGTAAGTGTCTGTTATCCTGTTAATGACAAACACTTATCGAGTGGGGGGTGATTGGATTGGATTCATTTAGCAGAGACTGGCAACGCTGGTTCCCGGAGGATAAAGACAAGGAGTCGAAGACTCCGTCGCGCCGGGGTAAGATAGCCGGCAGGGTGTTCATGGCGATTGCCGGTCTGATAGTGCTGTTTATTCTCGCCAGTGTCGCCAAGGGTTTTTATACGGAATGGCTCTGGTACAGCAGCCTGAGTTACGGCAGTGTCTATACCACCATCCTCAAGACAAGGTTGCTGGTCTTCTTTTTAGGAGCTATTATTTTCTGCGTATTGCTCATGGCTAACCTGATGCTGGCTACCCGACTGGCCCCGCAGAAAGAAGCCCATTTCTGGCCATGGGCAATCGTAAGCCGACTCCAGGGTATCGTCAGGTGGAATGTTATCCTGGGTGCGGCCATCCTCAGCCTGATATTCGGCATGGTGGCTCAGGGGAACTGGCAGATTATTCTGCGGTTCTTCAACTGGCAGCCTTTCGGTATTACCGACCCCGTTTTTCATAACGAAATCGGCTTCTATGTCTTCACCCTGCCTTACCTGCAGTTTCTGAAGGGGTGGTTCCTGGGGGCATTGATTGTCATTGTTCTAGCCACGGCAGTCACCTATCTTCTGACCTATGGGGCCCAGCGACTCAAGCTCGATTTTTCCCGTCCGGTGCTGGGCCATATCGGCGGACTGGTGATGGCTATTCTGGGACTCTTTGCCTGGGGTTACTGGCTCGGTATCTGGGAACTGGTCTTCTCTACACGGGGGTATGTCTTTGGAGCCGGCTATGCTGACGTATACGCCAAGTGGCCGGCCCAGTGGATTCTCCTGGTCGTGGTCGTCGTTGTCATGGGGGTTATTCTGGCCTCCGTAATCAAGCGCAAGCCTCGCTGGCCTCTCTACGGCATTGCCGGGTGGATTGTCGCGGCTATTATCGTCGGGGCAATCTATCCCGCCCTGGTACAGCGCTTTCAGGTGCAGCCCAGCGAGCTCGTTCGGGAGCGTCCTTACATCGAATATAATATTAAGTATACCCGTGAGGCCTTCGCCCTGGACCGTATCGAAGAGCAGCCATTTCCCGCCGAGCCGTCACCGACCGCCCAGGATATCGCCAATAACCAAGCGACGATTAATAACATCAGGCTCTGGGACCACCGCCCGTTAAAGGATACCTATAACCAGATACAGTCAATACGACTCTACTACGATTTCTACGATGTCGATGTCGACCGCTATGTCATCGATGGTGAATACCGCCAGGTCATGCTGTCCGCCCGGGAGCTATCCGCCGAGAAACTGGCCGGAGAGGCGCAGACCTGGGTCAACCGCAAGCTCCAGTTTACCCACGGCTACGGCGTCGTGCTCAGCCCCGTCAACGAGATAACTACGCAGGGCCTGCCCAATCTGCTGTTGAAGGACATACCGCCCGTCGGAGCCTTTGAGATAGAACGCCCCCAGATATATTACGGGGAAAAGACGAGCGACTATGTCATCGTGAAAACGGATACCGAGGAGTTCGATTACCCCCACGGTGAGGAGAATAAATGGAGTTACTACGAAGGCGAAAGTGGAGTTAGCCTGGATGGTTTCTTCCGGCGGCTGGTTTACGCCTGGCAGTTCGGCGACCTGAATATCCTTATCAGCGGCCAGTTGAACCCGGAGAGCCACGTACTCTACTATCGGAATATTCAGGAGAGGGTAAGCCACCTGGCCCCATTCTTAAAGCTGGACAGTGACCCCTATATGGTGGTTATCGACGGCAGGTTGTTCTGGATACAGGATGCCT
>JAGLTT010000158.1 GCA_023135135.1 Dehalococcoidales bacterium | reverse complement strand
GATATCTGGGCGGCGCGGGCTATCGAGGTCGTCAGCGAAAACATCATTAAGGTAATCGAAAACCCCGCCGATGACGAAGCCCGCAGCCGGATGCTTATGGCGGCTACCTTTGCCGGCATCGGTTTCGGCAACGCCGGGGTCCATCTGCCCCACGGCATGTCCTATCCGGTATCCGGGATGGTGCGCGAATATAAGCCTGACGGTTATACCCTCGGCCACCCCATTATTCCGCATGGAATGTCGGTAATCCTGTGCGCCCCGGCCGTCTTTCGCTTTACGGCGTCGGCAAATCCGGAAAGGCACCTGGAGGCTGCCCGGCTGATGGGTGTGGATATTAAGGGGGCGACTGTGGAGGACGCGGGGGATTTACTTGCCGGTGCCGTCGTGGCACTGATGCAGAGGACGGGGATTCCCAACGGACTCGGTGCTGTCGGCTATACGGCCGCGGATGTCGATAAACTGGTCGAGGGCACGCTGCCGCAGCACAGGGTAATCGGTCTGTCACCCCGCCCCTTCACCCCCGACGATTTAAAAAAGCTCTTCCTCGATTCGTTAATCTGCTGGTAAGTACCCCTCACTCACCCTTCTTCTTGCGCACGCTTACTCAGGGGCGTTTACGGTATCTAAATCCCCACCGCCTGCCCGGTTAATCAAATACCCTTAAATAACTGTAAAAGCAGTCCCGGAATATCTACCCTTCCTTGGTTGCGAAATAGGCAGCGAGCCAAGCCCACAAGCCACATATCCAGAGTGCTGGCGCCAGTATGAACCAGTGGATTGTCTCCAGGCCAAGCGTTTTATTTATGGCATCGGCTACGATTGCCACTATCAAGCAGGCCAGGCCCAGATAGTCTAGAACCAACGCACTCTTTGCATGCCACCTGGCCCCTTTCCCGAACAATAGGAACCTCATGTTCTTTGGAATGTCTGCCATTTTTATCCCCTCCTTACCTTCAAGTAGTCTCCTTTTACTACTTTTTTAACGATTTGTCAATAGGATAGGGGGGTAGGGTATATATGAGCATAATATTTAAGACATTACTGGGAATCTTAGTATTGACGTTGACGACCGTACTGAAATTTGCTTTAGGAAGAAAGGCTCGTTGGATAGTACACCATTGATTTTACTCCATTAATAACCCTCACTCCCCCTTCTCCTTCTTCCTCTTCTCAATAGCGTCCCGGTATATCCGCCCCAGGCCCTTGCCGTGCTTTCTTATACGCGCCTTTTCCTTGCGCTTTTTCTCCTCACGCTTTGCCTGGCGGGTATCTTCTTCGTTGTTTTCTTTAGACTCGCCGCTCATCTCACCCCTTTTTCTCCTCCTCGATAATATCCCAGAGCATCTCCGCCGCTTTGGCCGCAATTTTCTGCACCAGTGCGACGCATTTATCGAATACCCCGGCTTCCCTGGCGGCCTTGCCCTGCTCCGGGTCGCCGAAGTTGTAAAAAGTGCCGTTCCCGTGCCGGGTGATGATTTCACGGCAATTCACGGTGCCTGTTTCTCCCTTGAACCAGTGGTAAAAATCAGCGGCCTGCCGGACAGATTTCCCGAGCTTTTCCCTGCCCTTCTCAACGTCCTGCCGGCCCCGCCCGCACACCGACCCCAGTATCATGCTGGCGCCTATCATGGAACCGCAGGTATCGGCTAGCCCGCCGATACCCCCCGTCAGAGCGCCGGAGGCTTTCAACAAAGCTTCGTCTTTCATGTCGAACGTGTCCTGCAACGCAAGAACCGTGCTGTAGCTTCAGCTGCCGTATTTAAACATATTTTCGCGAGCTTTTTCCCTCACCGTTTTAACTGCTTCTTCTTTAGTCCTGGGTGTCATGCGTTATCTCCTTTACTTCTTTTCTGGCGGCGAGCTCGCTATCCTGCTCTATCACCAGCTCCTTGCGTAATTCGATTATCCTGTCCCTGATAAGTGCCGCCTTCTCGAACTCCAGAGCCTTGGCGGCCTGCTTCATCTGCGTCTCCAGTTCTTTCACCAGTCGCATGGTGTCCTCGCGGGTGGCGGGGGCTTCGTATGAATAGCCGGCGCGGGTCTCAGCCACGGCCTTCACGCGCTCGGTGATATCCCTGACAGCCTTCCGTATGCCCTGCGGGGTGATGCCGTGCTGGCGGTTATAGTCCTCCTGGATGCGGCGTCGGCGCTGTGTCTCGTCGATTGCCTCCCGCATGGAGCGGGTGACGTTGTCCGCGTACATGATGACCTGCCCGTCGATGTGGCGGGAGGCGCGGCCCATCGTCTGTATCAACGCCCACCTCGACCTTAAAAACCCTTCCTTGTCGGCGTCGAGGATGGCGACGAGGCTGACCTCCGGCAGGTCGAGCCCCTCCCTTAAGAGGTTGATGCCGACGATGACGTCGTAAACGCCGAGTCGCAAATCGCGTAGTATCTCGACGCGTTCCAGCGTGTCTACCTCCGAGTGCAGGTAATGCGTCTTGATGCCCATCTCGACGAGGTAGTCGGCCAGTTCCTCGGCCATGCGTTTCGTCAGCGTGGTCACCAGGCAACGGGTCTCATTATCGACGCGACTCTTTATCTGCTCCAGAAGGTCGTCGATTTGCCCCTTGGTCGGCTTGACCTCGATTTTCGGTTCGAGGAGGCCGGTCGGCCTGACCAGCTGCTCGACCACCTGCTGGCTGTGCTCGTATTCGTACTCGGCGGG
>JAGLTT010000157.1 GCA_023135135.1 Dehalococcoidales bacterium | reverse complement strand
CGGATGGTCCTCAGGTTCTGGGTGATGTTCTCCCCCCGGAAGCCGTCGCCGCGGGTGGCGCCGGTCACCAGCTGTCCGTCAACGTAGGTGAGGGCAACGGCCAGTCCGTCAATCTTATGCTCGCCGACGAAGTCGAAGGGCGTATTGCCGGCCAGCCGGGACGTGCGTGTATACCAGGCTAAAAGTTCGTCCTGTGAGAAGACATTGCCCAGCGATAGCAGGGGCTGTGGGTGTTCCACCACCCCGAAGGCTTCCACCGGGGCGGCGCCGACGCGCTGGGTGGGGGAGTCGGGTGTCAGGAACCGGGGGTACTGCTCCTCAAGCTGCTTCAGCTCCCGCATCAGGTCGTCGTATTCGGCGTCGCTAATTTCCGGGCTGTCCAGCACGTGGTAACGGTAGTTATGGTGGTTGATTTCGGCACGGAGCTTTTCGATTTTTACTTTAGCTTCTTCAGGGCTGGTCACGCTGTACCCTCGTTTTTGAATTCTTTCCTCAAGTATAGCACAGGGGGTGAGAGGGGAAAAGAGTGAAATTCTGAGGGATAAACCACTGATGATGCGAGGGTGGCAGGGTGGGAATAGATATCTCAGGGAGGGGGTAGTGCGAGTTAGGATATCTTACTCGGATTCCACCCGTCTCAGCTCGAAAATCACCGGATTGTCCGGGTCGGGGCAGGCCACGCGGGCTTTATCCGGGCCGCTTTCCCAGGGGAAGGAACCGCCGAACTCTAATGGCTCGGCGAAGGGAAACAACGTGTAAAAAGCCCAGGAGCACATTCCCTGCGGTGTCGTCTGGCCGATAACGAACTCGTCGCCGACCTTGTGGCCGGCGTCACAAACGCCCTTTTGCGATATCACTTTAGCTATTATTTTAGTCATACTGTACTCCGGGTAATGGATTTCAATTCCAGGCTTAAAATATCGAGGAACCGGATGCCTTCCCTCTCTACCTTCCGGCTTTGTGTGATTTCCAGTCGCTTTTTAAAGAGTGGGCCGTCGATAACCAGTGTATGGTACTCGCCGGCTTCGCCGCAGGGCGTGATATCCCTGGTCTTGCTCAGTTCGTCTAACTGCTTTATAAAATCCCTGTCTATTTTCTGCCCCAGCACTTCCTCCCCGAAGAGTTCGGCTTTGGCGGCGATGACCACCGCGATAAAACCGGCGTCGATGAACTCCTCCATGAGCTTCTTCTGGTCTTCGCCCCATAAAGGCAGGTGCGGCGTGATATCGGCTTCCGCACAGACCCTTTCAATCCAATCACGGTGCGGTTCGAAGTCGATATCGCCGAAAACACCACCGTCGATTCCCTCTTGCCTGAAAGTTTTAAGCATCCTGATAAATTGGGCTTCGTAGTTATCTCCTTCGGTACGCTGCTGTACGATGGGAATACCCAGCGCCTCCGCTTGCTTCCTGATGACCGCTGCGGATATACCGTGACTGCGCGAGCGCTGTCCGTCATCGGAGACCGTATTGGCCAGATAGCTGACAGCCAGTCCGCCAGCCACCGCCCGGTGCAGGGCAAGACAGCAATCTTTACCGCCGCTCCATGAAGCGAAAACCCGGGGCATGTTACCTCCTAAGTTTTGAGATGGGAAGTATCGTTAAGCAGGGTTAAAACGGTACCCTGGGGGTGGGTTTCCACGATACTGAGTGAAGCGTGTTCGACCCGCAGCTGCAGCCAGTGCTCCAGCCCCAGGCCCAGCAGGTTGCAGATAATCAGTCGCAGCGGGCCACCGTGAGCCACAATGAGTACCGTCTCTTTCTCCTTGTGTTTGTCCAGTCGGCCTAAGAAGCTGCGTACGCGATTATCCAGGTCTTCAAGGCTTTCACCCCCGGGAAACGAAATCGTTTTCCGGCTTAGCAGTTCTTCGGCCAGCTCCGGGTAAAGCTGGCTTATCTCCGCGAAAGTCAGCCCTTCAATATAGCCGAAATTGCACTCGTTTAATTCTTCGCAGGTGGTAATTTTAATCTTGCGCCGGGAGGTGATGATATCCGTGGTGGAGCGGGCACGACTGAGCGTGCTGGTGTAAACGGCGTTAAATTTTTCTTTCACCAGGCGGTGCCGCAGTTGTCCCGCCTGCCTGATACCAATATCACTCAGGGCAATATCGGTACTTCCCCAGAACCTGTCGGCCCGGTGGAGCTTGGTCCTGCCGTGTCTTACCAGTAGTAGCCTTGACATGAGTGACTCCACGGTTCAGTTTGTTTCCCGGTAACTTTCTATTCTTCTTCCTTGGTACTTTTCTTTAACCACAGCTGGGGATAGGCAGACGTGACGCGTTTCAGGGCTTCCAGTCGTTTTTTAATATCTTCTGCCGTGGACTTATCGGCAAGAAGTGTTTTAAGGCGCGACTGGTCGAGTCCCAGCACCTTTTCCCACAGCCCTTCCGGTTCCAGTATGGCCCTGACCTCGTCCTCGCTGAATCCCGTTCTCTCCATGAGTTTATAGGTAATTTCGTGCTCGCTGCCAAAAACCCGGTTGAGGTCCTCGGCCTGGCAGTATTCGATAATCGTCTGCTTCGCTTCCTCAAGTTGTGCTTGCAGTTCTTTAATCTGGTCTTGAAGGTCGGCATAACGCTCGACGGCATCGATGGCGGCAATACCCGGTAAAACCTCCTGGCGGGTTGGCTGAGGCGCGACAGTCAGGTACTGGTGGCGGTAGTAAGGGCAGTGCTCGGGGAAATCACAGGG
>JAGLTT010000156.1 GCA_023135135.1 Dehalococcoidales bacterium | reverse complement strand
ATGGGGTCGCACCTCGAGAGTGCCGCTGTCCAGCCCGACCTCTGGGTAAATGGTAAAGGGGAGCGGTTCTGTGACGAAACTATCGGATTCAATGATGCTTCCGTAGGCAATGCCAGTGCCAGGCAGAAGGAAGGTTGCACCTACAGCATCTTCGATACCACCATTAAACAGCGGCTGATTGAGAACGGTATCGTAAAGGCCATGGCTATGAATTTCCCCCCGGGTTCACGTACTACCGAGTTGGAGCGGGAACTTGATGCCGCCCGGAGAAACAAGAGCACGGAGGTTTTTGAAGCGGACTCCATACCAGAACTCGCTGAGAAGATAGGGATTGAGCCGGCGGTATTAAAAGCCACCGTTGACGAATATAACGGATTCTGCGAGAAGGGCTACGACGCCCTTTTTGCCAAAGACCAGAAGTATCTCCGGCTAATCAAGGGGCCGAAATTTTATGCCGTAAAGGCACGTACCATCTTCCTGGGGACGCTCGGGGGTATCAAGATAAACCACAATATGGAAGCGATTGATAAGAAAGACAATGTGATTCCCGGCCTATATGCGGCGGGTTATGACGCGGGCGGAATGTACGGCGACAGCTACAGTATTGGCAATTCCTCCGGGCTGTCATCCAGTTTCGCCGCTAACTCCGGCAGGATTGCCGGGAGAAACGCCTTGAAGTACCTTGGCAGGTAAAGATAAATGGAAGTAACTCGTGAAACCATCGGAAGATAATAAAACCGGAGGCGCTTCATCCAGATTCCGGGCGTTGCGTTCGTTAAAAAACCCGACTTACCGTTTTTACATATCCGGTTCTCTATGCCAGTTTGCCTGCCTGAGCATGCAGATAATAACCGGCCCTCTGCTGATGTATCGCATAACCGGTTCACCTGCTTTGCTGGGAACAATGGCCCTGGTCAGCGCCTTCCCCATGATATTCGTGTCCCTGTTCGGGGGTGCTATTGCCGACCGGATACCGAAGAAGCGGGTTGTAATAATGGGTCTATTAGGCTCGTCGGTGTTAGCGATTGTTGTTGCCCTGTTGCTGTCTACCGGTTATATCAGCCGCGAAAATCCCGACTCCTGGATGATTCTCATTGTAACCGCATTAATAATGGGCAGTCTGATGGGCCTGATGATGCCCGCTCTCCAGGCGATAGTCGCGGAAATAGTCGCCAGGGAAGAACTAATGAATGCCGTAGCCCTGAACACGATGGGCATGAATACCCTGAATCTCATGGCTCCCGGTCTGGCCGGCTTCATGATTGACGCTTTCGATTTTCACGCCGTGTATTTCACCATGGCCGGGCTGTACCTTTGCGGGGCATTCTTCATCTCCTTTTTACCCGCCACCGGCCAGGCAATAACCGGGGGCGGGAACATCCTGGAAGAAATCCGGCGAGGTTTCCAGTATATCCGGAAGGATAGAATGATACTGTTCGTGCTGGGTTTTTCCCTGATGGTCACCGTGCTGGCCATGCCCTACCAGCAGTTACTGCCTATCTACGTGGATGATATCCTGAAGGTCGGCGCTACGGGAATGGGCGTGCTCATGAGTGTGTCCGGCGCGGGAGCGCTGGTCGGCTCCATCACTTTAGCTTCTTTACCCAATAAAAAACGCGGGCTCATGCTGATGGCGAGTGGCCTGGTGGCGGGCATGGCTCTGGTGGTTTTCTCCTTTTCCGCCACATGGGCGCTGTCGTTATCCGTTATTATCTTCATTGGACTGAGCCATACATTCCGCATGACGATAGGAAGCACTCTATTACAGGCTCGTGCGGAACCGGAATACCGGGGACGGGTAATGAGTATATTCAGTATGCAATGGGGTTTTATGAGCGTGTGCACGTTCGTGGCGGGAATACTGGCCGAGTATATACCGGTCCAGTGGATACTCGGTAGCCTTGCCATGCTTCTTATTGCCCTTTCGGCACTGGCTATAGTATTTATTCCCAGCATCAGAAAGCTGGACTAGACAAAAAAGTTTAAATAATATCCTCTGTAAACCGGGAGGATTTTCGCTGCCTTGATGCCGCGATGGAAATCTGATTGAAGGTTATCCCGCTTAAAGACTGAAGAAATTTCAGCGTTGCAGATAGTTGAATGAAACGCTATACTCTTTTTTAAAGGCAGAAAAAGGGGGGTACTGCAAATGGCTACAACTAAATACGGGCACTTTATAAAGAATTTCTCTTTCAAAGATTATGGTCCCGGTGATTACAGGCAGGGCACAAAAATGGCCGGTAGCTTCTTCGGGTATGATGTTTGTATTGAATACGGGACATACTACGCGGCGGGGAAGATGAGCAAGTCACCCAAAGCAGCGGTGGCGCATGATTACGACCAGGTGATGATATGGATGGGTACCGACACGTATGATATGGGCTACCTCGGGGCGGAAGCGGAGCTATGCCTGGGCGAGGAAAAGGAAAAGCACATGATTACCACGGCCACCGCTGTCGCGGTTCCCAAGGGTATGCCGTATTTACCCGCTGACATCACTAGGATGGACGACCGCTTCATTTCCATGACGGTTGCCATGACCGCGAAAACGAAGGCGAAGTCGGTTACCCTCGACGATAGACAGCCCGAGCCGGCCGCTTTCATGCGCTCGAAATTCCGGGAGAATGTCCAGCACCTGGCTTTTACGCGTAACGGCCCCTGGCATTACGGACCGCTTAACGCGGATACCCACGA
>JAGLTT010000155.1 GCA_023135135.1 Dehalococcoidales bacterium | reverse complement strand
GCGAGCGTAAAGAAACATGATAGTTGAAATGAGAACGGGCGCCAGCCAGCAGGAAGTCGATGACGTCGTACAGAAGGCGAAATCGCTGGAGCTTGACGTCCAGTTGAACCTGGGCACGGATAAAACGGTCGTAGCCCTGCTGGGGAGCAATACCGGCCAGATACCCACCGATATCTTTGCCGTGCTGCCCGGCGTCGAGAGTGTCACCCGCATCATGAAGCCCTACAAGCTCGCCTCCCGCGAGTTCCGACCCGGGGGTACCATCGTCGATTGCGGCGGGGTGAAAATCGGCGGCGAACGTATCGTCGTTATCGCCGGTCCCTGCGCCGTGGAAAGTGAAAGCCAGCTTATGCAGGCCGCCGAAGCCGTGAATAAAGCCGGGGCCAGCATCCTGCGCGGCGGCGCCTTCAAGCCTCGCACGTCTCCGTTCAGCTTCCAGGGCATGCAGGAAAAAGGTCTGGAGCTGTTGTCTAAAGCCAAAGAACAGTTCGGGATGCCGGTGGTCACCGAGGTGGTTGACCCGCACGACGTTGAGCTGGTGGCCTCCCATGCGGATATGCTTCAAATCGGCTCGCGTAATATGCAGAACTATGCCCTGCTGACCAATGCCGGCAAGAGTAAATGTCCCGTGGTACTGAAACGCGGTTTCTCCTGCACCATCAGCGAATGGCTTACCGCCGCCGACTATCTACTGGCCGACGGAAAAAACCGGGTTATCCTCTGCGAACGCGGCATCAGGACATTCGAGGACAGCATCCGCTTTTCGCTGGATATCTCCGCCATACCGGTGCTGAAAAAGAACAGCCACCTGCCGGTAATCGTCGACCCCAGCCATGCTGCCGGGCACTTCTCACTGGTTCCGGCCATCGCCAAGGCAGCCGTGGCCGCCGGCGCCGACGGGCTTCTCATTGAAGTCCACCCCAATCCCAAGGAAGCCCTCGTCGATGGCCTGCAGTCGCTTTCGCTATCCAATTTCGCCCGTCTCATGGAAGAACTGCAGACCATTGCCAGGGCCGTCGGCAGGTATATCTGATTTTGATATAATTCTGCTCATCTCGTCCTCTTAACAGGATTGCGCGTGTATAGAGATTTCATTGTTCTACAGGTTGACGGTATTTCCATCGTCGGGCAGCTTTTCCTGCCCGATGAAAAAGCCCGCTACCGGCTGGTCTGTCTCTGCCATGGCGCGCCGTCGGGTAGTCCCCCGGAACCGGGTGACGGTGGTTATCCGGCACTGGCGGAGAAATTCTGCCGGGAAGGATTCGCCGCCTGCTTCTTTAATTTCAGGGGCGCGGGAGATAGCGGCGGCAATCTGGACTTCCTGGGCTGGACACGCGACCTGCAAGCCGTCGTCGATTACCTGTGGGGTCTGGATAATATCGATAAGTCCCAATTTTACCTGGTTGGTTTCAGTGCCGGAGCGGCTGTGTCCGTCTATGTAGCCTCAAAAGATGAGCGGATTTCCGGGATGGCGGCCTGCGCCTGCCCGGCCCATTTCGGACTTTTCACCGAGTCCGATTCGCCTCAGGCCATCATCGACCGTTACCGTGATATCGGCGCCATCAGGGACGACGATTTCCCACCATCCCTCGACGGATGGTTTGATAACCTTAAGCAGGTTACTCCCCTCGATTATGTGGCCGGGATTGCTCCCAGGCCTCTACTGCTCGTTCACGGCAGTAACGATGAGACAGTGCCCGTTGACCATGCCCACAGTCTGTACGAAAAAGCCGGGAGTCCCAGGAAACTGGTAGTTGTCGATGGGGCCGGTCACAGGCTGCGCCGTGAAGACAGGGTAATTGGCGCTATTCTGGACTGGTTAAATTCCCCCGGGGCTGGCTTATCGTAAATTGACCGGCAAGCTGTGGATAAGCTATAATAGTAGTGGAAAGTAAGTCAAGGCGAACTTAAAGGCGGGTCAATCTTGCACGAGTCTTGCGGTGTTTTTGGCGTTTATTCCCCGGATGAAGATGTAGCCCGTCTTACCTTTTTCGCCCTCTTTGCGCTCCAGCACCGCGGTCAGGAAAGCTCCGGTATTGCCACGGCCGACGGCAAAAAAATCAGGATTTTCACCGGCATGGGACGCGTCTCCAATGTGTTCGATGAAGAATCGCTGAGTCAGCTTACCGGCCATATCGCCATCGGGCATAACCGCTATTCCACCGCGGGTTCCAGCCGGGCGGCCAATGCTCAGCCAATCGTCGTCAGCAGCGACACCGGCACCATGGCTATCGCCCACAACGGCAATATTATTAACGCCACCCACCTCTATGAAGAGCTTACAGGGCAGGGATATTCGTTCCGCGGCACCACGGATACCGAGGTTATCGCCAACCTTATCCTTTCTTCTTCGGGTAAAAGCTGGGTAGAGAAGATACAGTATGCCATGCACCGACTTCAGGGCGCGTATTCCCTAATTATATTAACCCCACGTGAACTCTACGCCGTTCGTGACCCGTTCTGCGTGCGCCCCTTGTGCCTGGGTACTGTCGATAGCGGTTGGGTAATAGCCTCCGAGACCTGTGCTCTGGACCATATCGGCGCTGATTTTGTCAGGGAAGTCGGACCCGGTGAAGTAGTCAAAATAAGTGAGAATGGCATGGAGAGCTATCCGGGGGAATCATACAGAAAAGGGGCGTGTATTTTTGAATATATTTACTTTGCCCGTCCCGATAGCGTGATTGACGGGAAGCTGCTCTACCCGGCGCGGCAGGCCATGGGAGCGGG
>JAGLTT010000154.1 GCA_023135135.1 Dehalococcoidales bacterium | reverse complement strand
ATGTGGCTTAACTATCCCAACAACCCCACCGGCGCTGTAGCCGAGCTCGACTTTTTCAACCGGGTAGTTGAGTTCGCCAGGAAGCATGAAATCCTCGTCTGTCACGACGGGCCGTATTCGGAGGTGGCTTTTGATGATTACCAGCCCGTCAGTCTGATGCAGGCCGAGGGAGCCAGGGATATCGGTGTGGAGTTTCACTCGTTCTCCAAGAGCTATAACATGACCGGCTGGCGTATCGGCATGGCGGTCGGAAATGCTGCGGCGGTCGGCGCTTTAAGGACATTAAAATCAAATCTCGATTCGGGAATTCCTCAGGCCATTCAATACATGGCTATAGAGGCGTTAAACGGGCCCCAGGACTGTATCTCGGAGCATAATAACGCTTACCAGAGACGACGCGACCTGATTGTTGAAGTATTGACCAATATCGGCCTGGAGGTCACAATACCCAAGGCCGGCCTGTACGTGTGGGCGAAGGTTCCCGAGGGCTATAACTCGGTTGATTTTACGGCGGCTCTAATCGACCAGATAGGCGTGGCGGTTACCCCCGGGGTAGGGTATGGCCAGAGTGGTGAGGGGTATGTACGCCTGTCGCTGACTATCGCAGATGCGGCGCTGGTCAAGGGGCTTTCACGACTTTCGGGATGGCGTAATACGCGGCGCCTGACACCAAAGAGGTAAGTTAATATAAACCTGTTTCTAAGGAGAATACTATCACCAGGAACACGGTTGACACCAGGTCCGCGACGGAAAAAGCCCTTCTCCTGGCGGTGGCTCATAAGGGAAGCAGGGCGAGGCAATCAGCCGAGAATTCAATAGAAGAACTGGCACAGCTGGCGGTTGCTGCGGGGGCTCATGTCGTCGGGAAGATTGTCCAGCAACTGCCGGTACCGTCGCATGATTTCTACGTAGGTAAAGGCAAGCTCGAGGAGCTTCTGGCCCTGAAAGACAGCAGCGATTTCAGCGTTCTTATTCTCGATGATGAGCTTACGCCCAATCAACAGCGGAACCTGGAAGAAACTATTAATGTTAAGGTAATCGACCGCGCCGCGCTTATTCTGGATATTTTCGCCAGGCGCGCCCGCACCCACGAGGGGCGTCTTCAGGTAGAACTCGCCCAGCACCAGTATCTTTTACCACGTCTGGCAGGGCAGTGGCGTCACCTGGAGAGACTCGGCGGCGGTATAGGCACCCGGGGCCCCGGCGAATCGCAGCTGGAGACGGACCGCCGCCTGATACGCCGCAAGATACAGCGCCTCAAAGAGCAGACCGAAGCGATAAGGAAACACCGCGCTTTATACCGGCAGAAACGCCAGAAAAGCGGTATACCGGTCGTGGCGCTGGTCGGCTACACCAACGCCGGTAAAAGCACGTTATTAAATGCCCTCTGTCAGGCAGATATTTATACCGATGACCGGCTCTTCGCCACCCTTGACCCTACCACCCGCCGCCTGGCCTTGCCGGATAATAGCGTGGTTCTCGTTACCGATACCGTCGGCTTTATACGGAAGCTGCCGCCGACCATTATCAGCGCCTTCAGGGCGACACTCGAGGAGCTTACCGAGGCCAGTCTGCTGCTGCATGTGGTCGACCTGTTTTCTCCGGATGCGCCGGAGCAGTGCCAGACGGTTGAGGATATCCTCGCGGAGCTCGGGCTGGCTGATAGACCTCGTATTACGGTGCTAAATAAAATAGATATGCTGCTGGACAGCAGCCGGAACTGGGACGAGCAATCAGCTTTAGACTATTTCTCAGAGCAGGGCGTATCCGCCGACGAAAAAACGGTGCATATCTCGGCGGTAAAGGGGTGGGGATTAACCGGGCTACTGGAGCGGGTAGGTGAAAGCCTGATCATGAATAGTGCAGTCAGTTGACATAATATTATGGAACTACAACCGGGCCCTCTTTTCGCCATACTGACAGCGGCAACCTTTGCGTTGAGCCAGGTGCTCATCAGGCGGTCCACGTACCAGTCCGAGGAGTCCTTTACACCGCTGGCGGTTTCCTTGCTGGTAGGCACGCCCATCTTCATACTTCTGGTAACTTTCTCCGGGGAATGGAAAGATTTCCTGTCGTTCTCCTGGCAGCAATATACCTTGCTCGTCGCTGCCGGCCTGGTACACCTAATCATTGCCAGGTACCTGTTCTTCAACAGTACCCGCATCATCGGCGCCAATCCCACCGTGGCTATCAGCCGGGCCAGCGTGATATTTTCGGTTATCCTGGGAGTCGTTTTGCTCGGTGAGTCGGTTACAGCGCTGCAAATAGTCGCGGCTTTGCTGATTATGGTCGGGGCGGTACTGACGACCACGGAAATAAGCCGTAAAACGTTCAGGATTTCAACGCGCGGGCTCCTGATGGGACTCGGCGTGGCCCTCTGCTCAGCCGGGTCGGCAACGTTAATCAGGCCGGTAATGATGGAGACCGATGCCATCTACGCGGCTACCTTCGTCATGTATCTGGCGGCTTTTGTAATAATCCTGATAATCCTCCTGTTCCGCGGACAGCAGCGTTATAACGTTATCCGGCAGGACGGCCGCACGTTTCTTATATTATCGTCCGCGTCTATCTTCCTGGTTATCGGGCACCTGTTTCGTTTTTCGGCGTTGCAGCGCATTCCGGTGAGCATTGCCCAGCCCCTTATCGCCACGATAGTAATTTTCACGTTGTTGTTTTCCTGGATGGTCAACCGCAGGATAGACGTCTTTAACTGGCGAGTTGTCGCCGG
>JAGLTT010000153.1 GCA_023135135.1 Dehalococcoidales bacterium | reverse complement strand
CCTCCAGTTGTTGAATTCTAGCCTGCAGCACTCCCATAATGCCTCTGATAGGGCCTGCAAGCACATTTACCAGTCCGTAGATAGGACTCTGCATTCCGGCCAGTACCTGGCCAATTAACACTTCCCGCGACGGTAGTCTGGCCAGTGACTCCACATCACCGGGACTTAAGATTCTATCCGCCAAAAAGCCTCCCTTTATACTGAGGATTGACTTTGTGGTGCGGATGTAATCGGTTAGAACCTTCGCCGGCTCGGGTATTTCGCCGTAGCCGAAAGCCATCGCTATGGGACCTGTAAAAGAGTCGGCCAGCTCGTCTATGCCGGCATTTTTGGCGGCGAATTGTGCCAGCGAGTTCTTGACTACCCTGTATTCGATACCGGCCTCCCTGAGTTTGCGGCGTAAATCGATAATCTCGGCGGTAGTCAGACCCCGGTAGTCAGTCAGGATACCGACATTACACCTGGTGAATGTTTCCCGCAGGCTCTCGACAATCTTTTCCTTCTTTTCTGTTGCCATTCTTATACCTCCTGCAATACCACCGTACTTCCCGATAACCAACCGTGTTTAAAGAAAAAGTCCCTGTGCCTGCCGCACAAGGACCTAACTATATCTGTACCCGGTACAGTATTTGTTTATCCTCGGCAGGCATCGTATTAAGTCCCGATAGAATCGGGACGCCCGCTGTCTCAGGACTCTTTATTCAATTGTCAATAGCTAATTATAACATAGCTATTGGGTGGTGTAAAGACATTTTACTCGCCGAATGGTAAAGCTACAGTGTTTTTTACCTCACCCCCTTTATCCCCCTCTCCGAACAGCAAGATGTCATCAGAAAGATAAATAGGTGTGTTCGGCGAGGGGGAAGAATAAGAAAGAGGGGCTTACGCCCCTCTTAAACACCCCTGTAAGAATTGGCCCAGTTAGCTGGCGCTTAAAGTCAGCGCGGTCGAAAGGTCGAGCTTGATACCCGGCCCCATGGTGGTGGTAATATAGGCGCTCTTGACATACTGTCCCTTGGCGCCGCTGGGCCTGGCCTTGACCACGGCTTCCATGACCGCGGTCAGATTATCCATTAGCATCTTTTCATCAAAGCTGACCTTGCCCAGCGCCACGTGGATAATGGCCGTCCTGTCCAGTTTATATTCCACTCTACCCTTGCGGGCATCCTCAATTACCCGGGGTAAATCATTCATAGCGGCGACTGTCCCGGACTTGGGATTGGGCATCAGGCCCCGCCGGCCCAGGATTTTGCCCAGTTTACCCACCTTGCCCATTATCTCGGGGATGGCAATGGCGGTATCGAAATCAATCCAGCCACCTTCAATCTTCTTAATAAGGTCGTCACTGCCGATAAAATCGGCTCCAGCGCCCTCGGCTATCTTTTCCGCCTCTCCCTCGGCAAAAACCAGAATACGTACCTTCTTACCCAGACCATGAGGTAACAGAGCTATCCCTCTTACCTGCTGCTGGGCATTACGCGGGTCTAGTCCCATCCGCAGGTGAAGCTCCAAGGTCTCATCGAATTTGGCATGGGCCGATTTTTTAGCTATCTTGATTGCTTCCTGCGGTTGATACGCCGTTGTCCTATCGACCTGTGCGGCTGCTTCCTGATATTTCTTGCCGTGTCTTACCATGTTATTCCACCTTTATGCCCATACTTCGGGCAGTCCCTTCGATAATCCTCTCAGCGGCTTCAATGCTGTTGGCGTTCAGGTCTCTGGCTTTAAGCTCGGCGATTTCACGAAGTTGTTGTCTGGAGAGCGTACCGGCTTCTTCATGCCCCGCCCGGCCACCGGCTTTTTCGATACCCAGGGCTTTCTTGAGCAAATCGGATGTCGGCGGCGTCTTGGTAATGAAGGTGTATGTCCTGTCTTCGTAAACGGTTATCTCTACCGGTATAATGGAACCGGCCTGTCTGGACGTACGGTCGTTATACTCCTTACAAAAACCCATGATATTAAGTCCGTGCTGGCCTAAAGCCGGACCTACCGGCGGTGCCGGATTTGCCTGCCCGGCCTGAATCTGTAGTTTAATGACTGCTTTTACCTTTTTAGCCATGCTGTATCTCCGGAAACATCACAGTTTGTCTATCTGTAAAAAGTCAAGCTCCACCGGCGTTTCCTGACCGAATAAGGAGAGAAGCACCTTGACTTTGCCTTTTTCCATGTTTATTTCATCGACGATTCCCACGAAATCGATAAACGGGCCGTCAGTAACCCTGACACTCTGCCCTTTGCGGAAACCGACCTTGACCTTGGGAGTCTCAGCTTCCATCTGCTTCAGAATCTCACTGACCTCTTTTTCCTCCAGCGGCGTCGGTGTATTACCGCTGCCGACAAAACCGGTAACACCCGGGGTATTCCGAACGACACTCCAGCTGTTTTCATCCATCTTCATCTCGACGAGGACATAACCGGGTAAAATTTTCTTGGTTACCGTGCGGCGGCGTCCGCCCCGGACTTCTATCTCATCCTCAGTAGGTATCACCACCTGAGTAATTTCATTCCCGGTGTCCATGAACTTGATACGCTGCGCCAGGTTCTTTTTAACCCGCTCTTCATGCCCGGAATAGGTATGTATTACGTACCAGTGCTTGTCATTCTCCACCACAAATAACCTCACTACCTGATTTATTGGAAAAAATAACGACTGTCCCGTACATCAGACGACCTCGATTCAATCCGGGAGACAATCTCTTATCCACCCACGAATACTCTGTTCACGAGTTCCGCGAAACCGAAATCAAGAG
>JAGLTT010000152.1 GCA_023135135.1 Dehalococcoidales bacterium | reverse complement strand
AGGCTTGCAGGGATTAACAGCGGTTATTCTGGTAGGTGGACCGGGCACTCGGCTTCAGCCGCTCACCAATGACAGACCCAAGTCCGTTTTACCGGTGCTGAATAAACCTTTCATGGAGCATTTTATTGCTTATCTCAGGCAGTATGGCATTGAGGATATCATCCTGACGTTGAGCTATTTGCCGGATGTTATTCGGGAGTATCTGGGAGACGGCAGCCGCTACGGCGTACGCCTGACCTATTGCCTTGAGGAGGAACCTCTGGGTACTGCCGGGGCTGTAAAAAACGCCGAAGCCTACTTGGACAATACCTTTTTTGTTCTTAATGGCGATGTTTTTACTGATATGGACCTTGGCGACATGCTCGCATTCCACCGTGAGAATAAAGCCAAAGCCACTATATCGTTAACCTGGGTGGATGACCCCAGTGCCTTTGGCGTGGTTGAAACCGATGGTGAAAAGAGGGTAAAACAATTTATTGAAAAGCCTCCGCTTGCTGAGGCAACGACTAACTGGATAAACGCCGGGACATACATCCTCGAGCCGGAAGTCCTGGAACATATACCGTCGAATACTCATTACATGTTTGAAAAGGGACTCTACCCTCGCCTTCTGGACACGGGAGCGCCGGTATACGGTTATCCCTACCGGGGCTACTGGCTGGACATGGGAACCCCGGAGAAATATTTCTCTCTGAATGTTGATCTCCTGTCATCCAAGATAAACAGTCCGCTTGTTTCTATCGCGGAGCAAAATGGTATATGTTATAGCCGGGATGCCGTTGTTCACCCTTCGGTGGTAGTGACAGCGCCGGTAGTTATAGACAGCGGGAGCCGGGTAGGCCGGGGGGTACATATCAGGGGGCCGGTGGTTATCGGGCGGGACTGCCACCTGGAAGACGGCGCCAGCATTGAAAATGCCGTATTATGGAATAATGTGAATATTGGAGCCGGTGCCAGACTCAGCCAGTGCATTATTAGCAGTGATATAAACATTAGCAGTAATCAGGATGTAGTAAATTGTATTGTTACCCCTTCACAGACAGTACCATTGTTCCCCACGTAATATACGTATGACCGATTTTTCAGTAAAGGAGTACCCATGACAGCGGAAGCGAAAAAGGAAGCAGACAAGGCGAAGAAGCAGAAACCCCGGGAAATTAAATTCAAATGTCAGCGGTGCCAGAAAGAGGTGCTACTTAAAGAGATGGTAAGAGTCACCAGATTCCGCCCGGTATTAATAGTATGCCAGAATTGCGCTGAGGAAATGCGTTAGTTATTATTTGATAAGTATAATTATCGGGAGAGGGTTTTATGGCTGAGGAACTGGGTAAAATAGAAAAACCTCCGGTGGAGGATTTTAAGAAAGGCAGAAAGCTGTACTTCATCCCGCTTATTTATAGCGTCGAAGACCTACCGGAAGATTACCTTGAGAAGTTTGACAAATACTGGGAGCAGGTGGAAAAGCAAATTGCGGAACTGGTATCGAAGCTCGGTGAGGTCAACAGGATATACCACGAGTTGGTCGCGGCCGCCGGCGATGAAGGCTGTAAGACCGTTAAGGAGTTAAGTGACCGGAGCCATAAAATCGTTCAGACCTGCCTGGAGAAGAAAGCGCAGATGGAGGCCGCCGAGGATAGCGATATCCTGACGGAGTTCATGGACTGGAGCCGTTGTCTGATAATAGGCCTGCAAAACCCTAAAGTAGTATCAAAAGTCTACGAATCTTATATGGAAATCGGGAAAAAGAGAAACGAGCATATCGCCCGTAAAATCGATGAAACGCTTAAAGAGAATGAAACCGGGATATTGCTCATGAGAGAGAACCATCAGGTGCAATTCCCGTCGGATATACAGGTATTTTATATCGCTCCGCCTGCCTTGGACGAAATCAAGCGCTGGCTTAGAGAACGTGAGAATAAGTCTGGCCAGGAGATTGACCAAGAATAACCGGTGAAGCCCCTAGCGGGCGTATATTTTCCTGCGCTTGGGTTTTATGATTGGCGGGACTAAGTGTCGTACGTAGATGGCGCCACACTGTAGACAGGATACATAAACCCCTTCGGTGTCGCGCTCCAGGAACAGGTCACCGCCGCAACGCTTACACCCCTTGAACTTAACTATGTTTAACATAGCTCACCCCCGTGTCGAGTATCGACTTTCCCTCCACGTAATTAATTAATATCTGCAGGAAGATATAATCGTGGCACATTGCTCTCCTGCAACCGTTACAATCGCTTTAATCGTAGGTATTGTAAAGAAGCGGTATCACAGCCATATCACAAAATATGACTTAAGCGTCACAAAATCATCACAATAATTAACTTCATGTGGAGTGCGCCGTTTTGCGTTGACAATCCGAATGCGAATGGACTAGAATGTGTCCGTTGGCGGCACCGCCAATAATCTCATTATTAAGGAGGCTGGAATGGCGGGCAAGTACGATAAATACATTCATCATCCACCTCATCTTCAGATAAAAGTAAAGGAAGATAACAGTATCGTTTTCGACGGTCTGATGATAGGCCACCAGCAGCTGGGTTACGGGTTGACTATCGGACACCAGTTCGTTAAAAAGCCGTTTAAATCGGATAACCCCTGTCATACCCATAATTTCGACGAGTTCCTGGCCTGGTACGGCGGGAACCCGGACGACCCCGATGATTTCGGCGCTGAGGTGGTGCTCTATATGGGCGAGGAGCTGGAAAAACACGTCTTCACCCGGCCTACGATGGTTTACCTGCCGCCCGGACTGCCCCACTGTCCGCTGGAGATTACCCG
>JAGLTT010000151.1 GCA_023135135.1 Dehalococcoidales bacterium | reverse complement strand
TACCCGACTCCGCCACCCAACAGGAATTCCTGCAGATTATCGACCGTGAAACCGTACACCTCGGTAATCTCATCAACAGCCTGCTGGACCTGTCACGGCTGGAATCCGGTAGATTTCAGATAAACAAGCAACTCATGCCGATACGTGACGTTATTCTTGATTCCGTGAAGAGCTTCCACACTCTGGCCCGCGATAAAGACATCAACCTTCACGAAGATATTCCCGCTCAACTACCGAAAATGGAGATAGACGGCGAACGCTTCCGGCAGGTTGTCATCAACCTGCTCAGCAACGCCGTTAAATACAGCGACCCCGGTGGTAGTGTCACGATTAAGGTAGAGAAACATGACAACGAGTTATTATTCCTTGTCTCCGACCATGGTGTCGGTATGTCTGAGGAATCTTTTCTTCACCTCTTCGAAAGGTTTTACAGAGCCGAAGATAAGCTCGCCAGAGCCGGCACCGGGCTGGGACTGTATATTACGAAGCAGATAATTGAGGCACATGGCGGACAAATCTGGGCGGAAAGCAAAATAGGCGAAGGCAGTACCTTCAGCTTCACCCTGCCGCTTTTTAGTAAAGGAGGAAACGTTCATGACAAAGAAAATTCTGGTCATCGAAGACGATCCGGCTATATCAAGACTGGTGGATTATTCACTAAGGCATGAAGGCTATGCGGTAGTCTCGGCATCAAACGGCCTGGAAGGGATAAGGAAAGCACATAATGACAGGCCTGACCTCATCATTCTGGATGTCATGCTGCCGGGCATGGACGGCTTTGAAATTTGTCACCGCCTGCGGGCCGAACCCGATACGGCACAACTGCCCATTTTGATGTTCTCGGCCAAAGCCCAGGAGGTAGACAAGGATACCGGGCTGAAAGTAGGCGCCGATGATTACCTGACCAAACCCGCCGCCCCGGCGGAAATAATAAGCCGGGTAGAAGCCCTGCTGGCTAAAAAGAAACGCGCCGCACCAACTCAGGAGAAGGTGAGTGGATAGCGAAAAAGACAAATCCCTCGCCACGGACAGGGTCGCCAAGAAGAGCCTGGGTGAGATGCTGGTTGAGGAGAACCTCATCACCCCGGCGCAACTGGATAGCGCCCTGGCGCTGCAGCAACAACAGGGAGGTAAACTTAGCGATATCCTGCTAAAACAGGGCCTGATTCAAGCCGAGCAACTGGCTATCGTCCTCAGCATCCAGCTTAACCTGCCGTTGATCGACCTGAAGAGACACGCGATACAACCCCAGGCACTCCGGCTTATCCCCGAAGATATGGCCCGGAAACACGCGCTCATTCCGCTTGACATCGTTAACGACTCCCTGATGGTGGTTATGGCCGACCCCGAGGATATCCGTACCATAGAAGACGTGAAGGCCCAGGCCAAGATAAGAGTCGAGGTAGCGCTTGGCGTCCGCTCCGATATCGAGCGAGCCATCGACCTCAATTACAGGTCGAGCGGTGCCATTGAGAAACAGGTAAGCCAGTTTACTCCAACCGCCGCGGAAAAAACCGACGATACGGAGACTTTAACCGCCAGGACGCCGATTGCGGAAACACTGGACCTGCTGATTACCCAGGCTGTAAAAGACCGGGCCTCGGACGTACACATCGAACCGCAGGAAGACAGACTCAGGATTCGCTACCGGATTGACGGTATTCTGCATGACATGTTTTCCTTTCCGCTCAGCGTCCACAATCTCCTGGTATCACGCGTGAAAATACTGTCCGAGATGGATATCTCCGAGCAGAGACGCCCCCAGGACGGGCAATTCTCTATAAAACTGGGCGTCAACGAAATTGATATCCGCGCCGCCACCATGGAAACACCCTCCGGCGAGAGGGTTACCCTGAGGATTCTGGACAAGTCCCTGGCCCTTTTTACCCTGGCCGAGCTCGGTTTTCAGCCAGAGGTTGTTAAGAAGTACCGGGCGATGCTGAAGAGTCCTATCGGTATGATACTGGTGAGCGGGCCTACCGGTTCCGGTAAGACGACCACCCTCTACGCATCTATAAACGAGCTGGACCGTAACGAGCGCAACATTATGACTATCGAAGACCCAATCGAATACAGCTTCATGGATATCAACCAGACCCAGGTAAATATTAAGGCCGGGATTACCTTCGCCAGCGGTCTCCGGGCCATCATGAGGCATGACCCCGACGTGATACTCGTCGGGGAGATACGGGACACGGACACGGTAACCACCGCCATTCAGTCCGCCCTGACCGGCCATCTGGTGCTGTCCTCAATCCATGCCAACGACGCCGTCGGCGTACTTTACCGGTTGATGGACCTTGACGTAGAACCGGCCTCAATTTCATCTACACTCATCGGTATTATCGCCCAGCGCATGGTCCGCCGTATCTGCCCAAACTGCCGCGCACCCTACCAGCCACCGAAAGAAGAGCAGCGGGCATTCAACAAGGAACTGGATGAGACAATTACCACATTTCATCACGGTACGGGGTGCAACCTCTGTGCCAATACCGGCTACCGGAGCCGTACCGGTATTTTCGAGTTTCTGGTCGTGAGCGAGGAAATCAGAAAGATGCTGCGCAGCCATGCCAACGCCGGCGAAATCAGAGCGCAGGCCATCGCCGAGGGCATGGTACCCATGAAACAGGACGGGATGCTCAAGGTAAAAGAAGGCATTACATCAATCAGCGAGGTAATGCGCAGCGTATTTTCCATTAATTAATAAGGGGCGTTTAAGAGGGGCGAAGCCCCAAGGAAGCAGGGCGTCCAAGAGGGGCGCCAGCCCCTCTTCTAATATATCCCCCTCTCCT
>JAGLTT010000150.1 GCA_023135135.1 Dehalococcoidales bacterium | reverse complement strand
CCGTGCTGTCCTGTCATATTATTACTACTTTATCCCATTTCGCCGATTTGTCAAGCTGAAACGGTGCCTCTCTGCCCCAGTTCGGCAATGAGGATATTGAGGGCAATTTCGCCGTCCAGTTTCCCCGTCTTGATGGAGATGTCCGTCTCCAGGAGCTTATGATACACCTCGCGCAGTCGTGCGGGTGAATACCTGTCCGCCTGGTCCCACGCCTTGCGCAGTACGAAGTCGGAGGTCAGACCCAGTTTGCTTTGAATATCCGCGCGGGTCTTTTTCCGGCCCCTCATTTCCTTAATCTGGAAGATAATTCTGACCTGCCGCGACAGCATGGCCATAAGCTGGGCCGGGACTACCCCCTGCTTGAGTAACTGCTGATAAAGCTCCTGGGCAGCGCCCGCTCTGAACTCGAGGACGGCATCAATCATGGCAAAGATACTGGCCTCCTGGGCATAGCTCACGACCGCCCTGATATCATCTTCCTCGATGCGACGCCCGCCGGTAAACAGGGCCAGCTTGTCAACCTCGCCGGCCATAATCCAGAGGTCATTACCCACGAATCTAATCAACAAATTAATGGCCTGCGGAGATATGCTGCCGCCGGCCGCTTTCACCCGCTGCGTAATCCACTGGGTTAACTGGGGAGACTTCAGCCGAGGGAAGGTCTTGACTCTGGCCATGGCCGAAAGCTCGCGCAGCAGCGGATTACCGGCTCTTATCCTGCCCCCGAGCAGCACCAGTTCCGTGAATTCCGGCAGCTGTTTAATGCCGTCGGCTATCGTCTTATATTCTTCCGGCTTTTCGGACTGTCGGGATGATTTCTTACGGCCTGTTTTATTCCCGGATTCGAAACGCTCCAGTAAGCCTTCGACGATGACAAGTCGCTTTTCGGATAGAAAAGGCACCGTCTCGCAGGCACTCTTTAACTGCTCCAGCGTTACCTGATGTCCGTCAAAGACGGTGGTATTGCTCATCAGGGCAGTGGGGTCGCCGATAGCCTTCTTTATCTCCTCAAGCGCCTGGCGGATAGAAAAATCGTCCTGGCCGATAAGCACGTGCAGCAACTATCATCCTCCGGGAGAGAGTTTACTTATTTTACCACACTGAAGGCTGATGAGTAAGGTTGACAAAATACCTCCGTTAGGGAATAATCGCACAGAGAGCAAAGTAATAAGCTGTCGTCCAGACTGCTATAATCAAGAGGTGAACAATGATGTCGGAAATCCCTGAAGAAGGCGGCGTGACCGAAGAATTAAGGAAACTGGCAGGTATAGCCACGGATATGCAAATGGCCGGTAAAATCAGGATACAGGCTGTAAACCAGCTCGGCGATATGGCCTCCCACGAAGCGCTACTCGTCCTGCTGAACCTGGCCGCAAACGATAAGCTTAATATAGATGAAAGAGAACTGGCCCTCAAGAAGGCCCGGGATATAGTTAAGAAAGGCCGCTGATAACTCCACCAAAGCCGCCCAGACATGCGTCGCACTGATGAGTATTAACATCGGCATTATAGGCCTGCCCCAGAGCGGCAAGACGACCGTTTTCAACGCCTTAACCGGAGGCAAAGCGGATACCATCACCCACGTTGCGGACGGACTCTCCCCGCATATCGGCATCGCCAGGGTCCCTGAGCCCCGCCTCAAGGTCCTTAACGAGATGCTTCACCCCAAAAAACTCGTCCCGGCCGAAGCCAGGTACATGGACGTCGGGGCATCGGTTAAGAGCCTGGCCCAGGATAAAGGAATAGGCGGCGAACTGCTCAATCAACTCAGCGCAGTCGACACTCTTATCTGCGTTATCCGCGCTTTTGCCGATGAAAGCATACCTCACCCCGAGGGCAGCCTGGATGTCAGGAGAGATTTCGATACCCTTAATACGGAGCTAGTCTTCTCCGACCTGGCCATTATGGAAAGAAGGCTGGAAAAGCTGGAGACGTCACTCAAGGGAGCCAAACCGCAAGAACGCCAGGGTTTCCTCCAGGAAAAAGACATTTTAATGCGGTTTAAAGTCGAACTGGAAAATGATAAACCCATCCGCGAGCTGGAACCGGAACCGGCCGCGGCCAGGATTATCAGCAACTACCAGTTCCTCACCGCCAAACCACTGCTCATCGCAGTCAACATCGGGGAAGAAGAGCTCCCCGGAGCAGCCTCTCTGGAAGCGGAGTTGAACGAACAATACTCCGGGTCAAAATGCCGGGTTATCACCATCTGCGGCAAACTGGAAATGGAACTGGCGCAGATGGAAGAAAGCGAGGCGAAGGAATTCCGCGCCGATTTCGGTATCGAAGAACCGGGGCTCCAACGGACCATAAAAATGTCCTACGAGCTTTCGAACCTGATTTCATTCTTTACCATAGCCTCGAACGAGGTCAGGGCCTGGTCGATAAAGAAAGGCACCACAGCGGTGAAAGCCGCCGGTAAAATACATACCGATATGGAAAAGGGATTCATCCGCGCCGAAGGCATCGCCTTCAACGAACTGGTGAAGTGCGGAAGTATCGCCGAGGCGAAAAAGCAGGGGCTACTCAGGCTTGAGGGCAAGGATTACGTTATTCAGGACGGCGACGTTATTACTTTTCTCTTTAACGTTTAGCCTTGATATTTTTAGCTCTACGGACGGATAGTTTCAGGCCATCCTCACTCACCACCATAACCTCCTCGCCGATATCGATATCGCCCTCGGAGGAGGTTGCCCCCCAGAGTTCACCCTTGATTCTCACCATACCCTCCGGGGAGAGCTTGCCGGTGACTTTACCTCTGGAGCCGACCATCGACGGCAGACCGACCGTCACCTGTTTCCCCAGAG
>JAGLTT010000015.1 GCA_023135135.1 Dehalococcoidales bacterium | reverse complement strand
ACTAGCCCCTCAAGCTAGCGCGTCTGCCATTCCGCCACCTCGGCACAGGTGACAACTCTTTATTGTAGCAACAAAGGGGTGTATTTTCAAGATTTACATACAGAGGTGAGGGAAGAATTTTATTCTACCTCACCCCCTGTATCCCCCTCTCCTTACGAGGCAGGATGAAGGAGAGGGGGAGGGAATAAGAAGAGGGGCTAACGCCCCTCTTAAACTCCCCATTCTTATAATTAGAAAGAGAGCGGCGTTTTTAATCGGCACCGCTCTCTCTTTTTTTTCTATTCTTTTGCTTTATGGCTTAAGGCCAGTATAGCTTTTCGGCTTCCTTCTTGAGCCCGGCACGGAAGTCCGGGTGGGCGATACCGATAAGCTCTTCAGCCCTCTGCCGCTGCGTCTTGCCTTTCAGGTGGGCGATACCGTACTCGGTGATGACGTAATCACTGATGGTACGCGGTACGGTGACAATCGTCCCTTCCGCCAGCAAGGGCGTGATACGCGAGAGCCTCTTATCGCCGCTGCCGGCGGTGGATGTCATCACCGTGATGCTGCGGCCACCGTTGGAAAGGAAAGAGCCGATGGCGAAGGATGTCTGGCCTCCGGCGCCGCTGATGACGCGCGGGCCGATGGACTCGGCGGCAATCTGTCCGGCGAAATCCACGCTCACGGCGCTGTTGATGGCCACCATGTTATCGTGCTGGGCGATTACCCGCACATCCAGGCAGTACTCGGCGCTGTGTAGCTCGAAAGCCGGGTTCATATTGACGAAGTCCATGTCTTCCTTGGTGCCGCCACCGCAGGCGGTAGCCACGGCCTTGCCGGGATTCAGGGTTTTATGTTTACCGGTGATGACGCCGTTGCGTATCAGCGGGATGATGCCACGCGGCGTGGTCTCGGAGTGCCAGCCAAGGTCGACCTTATTCTCGAATGTACCCAGGGTGCAGCACCATTCGCTGGTGGAACCCACGCCTACCTGCAGCGTATCACCGTCACGGACGAGCGTGGACACGTATCCGGCAATGGTTTTCTCGGCCTCGCCGGCCTCCACGTTTTTTCTGCCCAGCAGGTCGGTGCTACCCGGCTGTTTGCCGGAAGGCGTATGCTCCACGAAATAGTCGATTTCGGAAACGTGGATGTAGTTATCGCCGTAGGTGCGTATCAGGTTTTTATTGACCTCGGCCATGGTTATCTTGGCGTTGCGGATTTCCGTCTTCTTGGTCCAGACGGAAGCGCCGAAGCTGCAATAGCCGTTCTCATCGGGAGTGGACAGTTCAACCATCACTACGTCGGCCGGGCCTCTTTCTTCCTCGTGGAAGATAAAGCCGAGGCCGCCTATAGCCAGGTCGCACCGCTTTTCGGCGATTATCTGCCTCACGATAGGCAGCGGGAAGCCTACCTCAATCTTGAAGGACATCTCGAAGACGGGGTCGTACCAGCCGAAGTCCCGCCCCGGCGTGCGCAGCGAGAGCAGCACGTTCTCTACTTCTCCCAGTCGCGCTGCCAGTGCCAGGCCCAGGGCTTGGGGTTCGTTCCCCTGCACGAAGCAGACACGGTCTCCGGATTTTATAACGCTGACGGCTTCCTCCGGCGTTACCAGCTTTTTCTTGTATTCTTCTTGCCAGCTCATAAGGTGTTCCTCCATATCAAGTATGACTAAAAAGCACGGGGCAGGGTGGACATATAGTAACCGACCTCCCCACCCCGAGATCCTTCGCTTTGCTCAGGATGACATTAGTAGAACGCTTTATTTAGTATCTGACAGCCGAGCACCGGCAGGTCAGGCAGCGCCTGGCCTCGGTAACGCAGGTCTCCTTATTAGCAAAACCGAGATTAATTTCTTTGAAGTTGCCCTTCCGCTTGCTGGCCGCAAGGGCTTCCGTCGGGCAGCGGTCTTCTTTCTTGTACTCCCTCAAATGGAACTGGAAGGCCGGCTCCTCGATATCGGCCAGTCTCGGCTCCGGCGGAGCGGGCGGGAGGTCAACACCGCGCAGATAGCAGTCGATAGCCACGGCGGCTTTTTTGCCGTCGGCCGTGGCATCTATCATCAGGCCCTGGCCGCGGGTGACATCGCCGCCGGCGTAAATACCGGCGACACTGGTCGCCAGGCTGCGGTCGGCGGTATCGATAGTCCCTCTCTTCGTGGTCTTTACCTTGCTGTCCTTCATGAAAGAGAGGTCTACCCTCTGGCCTATGGCAGTGATAACCATATCGGCGTCAACCGTCCGGGTTTCCTTCTCGTTGTAGACCGGAGCGAACGCGCCGGCCTTGTTATAGCAGGACGTGCAGCGTTTCAACTCGACGCCCTTGACCTTGCCGCCGCTGGTGAGAATCTGCTTGGGACCCCAGCTCATATCGACCTTGATGCCTTCTTCCATGGCCTGCGAGATTTCATCTTCCTGGGCGGGCATTTCCTCGGGGCTGCACTCTAGGCAGACCACCTGGACGCTGCCGGCACCGAGGCGCAGGGCGCAGGTAGCCGCGTCCATGGCGACGCTGCCGCCACCGACGACGACGACTTTCTTGCCGACGGCCGGTTTCTTGCCGCTGTTTACGTCTTTCAGGAAGTCCAGTGCCTGGAGGACGCCGGAGGCGTCTTCACCGGTTATATTGAGCTTGGCGCTGTTCTGGGCGCCGGCGGCGACGAAAACGGCACTGTAGCCTTTCTTCTTGAGGTCTTCCGGATTCTTTACCGGGCTGTTGGTCTTAATCTCCACGCCCATCTTCTTGATAGTATCGATTTCCCATTTGACTACCTTGCTGGGCAGGCGATGCTCCGGCATGCCGTAGGCCATCATGCCACCGGCATTAGCGGCCGCCTCAAAAACGGTAACGGCGTAACCCTTCTTAATCAGGAAATAGGCGGCGGTCAGACCGGCGGGGCCGGAACCGACCACGGCAACCTTCTCTTTCCTGGTGATGGCGACTTTCTCGGGCAGGCACTGCTTCTTGAGATAGTCGGGCAGGCCTTCGTTCATGACGGAGTCGGCAATATAACGTTTGATATCGTTAATGGCGATGGGGTCGTCCAGTTCGCCGCGGTTGCATTCCACTTCGCACGGGTGCGGGCACACACGCCCGAGAACACCCGGGAACGGGGTGTACTGCTTCAGGTAGCGGTAGGCCTCTCCCATCTGTCCGCGGGAAGCCATGAGCACGTAGGCGTTGATGTCCAGTCCGGCCGGACAGCTGTTCTGGCATGGGGGCATAAACGGCTCGGGTAGAGGCCGTAGCAGGTTGCCGGAACTGGTGGTGCTGTACAGGGGCGCGTACTTTTCGCGGCCGACGTTGGAGTTAACGGCGCACCGGATGGCCAGACCGCGGTTAAACCGGGCCAGGCATACGTTACAGCGCAGGCAGCGTCTAACCTCGTCGACTTCGCCCTGTTCCCATTTGCCCGGGGTGCGCTGGTCGGCAACGAGCTGGCGGCCCATGGTAATGCAGTCGGCCCAGCCGTTACGGAGCACTTCCTCAGCCAGGTACGGGTCGTGCTGGCCGGGGACGATTAGGGGTATCTTGAGTTCTTTCTTAAAATTCTTGGCATGCTCGATAAAGCAGAACGGGTCCTGAGGGAAGAACCATTTTCTGGCCTCGTAGGAGCCGTCGGAAAGGTGGATGTAGCTGGCACCGAGCTCCTCGCACCACTTGGCGACCTGTATCAGCTCTTCCTCGTGGATGGCGCCGGGCATATGCTCGTCGCCGCTGAGGCGGATACCGAGAGTAAAATCCGGGCCGACGCGGCGCCGGGCGCTGACCAGCAGGTTCCTCAGGAAGCGGAAGCGGTTCTCCAGCGAGCCTCCGTAAAGGTCGTTGCGCTGGTTGGAGCGCGGCGACAGAAATTCGTGGATGAGATAGCCGTGCGGGCTGTGAAACTCGACGGCGTCAAAGCCGCAAATCCTGGCGCCGGCAACGGCGTCCGCGAACGTCCTCTCCATGTAATCTATTTCTTCTATGGTAAGGACCTTGGGGACGGTAGTGCCGCCCATTGTCTGTGCCCTGGTCTCGTAGCCGCGGGGCATAATCCTTTGTTCGTAGTCCTGCGGCCGTTCGGAAGGTATGGCCGATGGCGCTGCCGGCGTCTCACCGGACAGACGGCCGGAACCCTGCCGGCCGAAACTGGGGGTAATCTGGATGAAGGCCCTGGCATCCATCTGCTTCATGGCTTCGGCCAGGTTGGACATGCCTTCGTAATAGGCACGGCCGCTGATACGCGGGTTGCCGAAGCTGGTTGTCTTGGCACCCCAGTCGGTGGCAAAGGTACATTCGATGGTGATAAAGCCGGCGCCGCCTTCACACCGGGCAGCATAAGAGTACAGGCACTCTTCGGTAATGTACCCGTTTATATCGGCGCCGCCGGTGGTGGTGCAGGAGCCGCCGATTCTGTTCTTGATCTCTAAGGGACCAAGTTTAATAGGCGAAAACAGTATTGGAAAATCGGACATTATTTCTCCTTTCCTTTCGATTTTTATTTTACACGTCGTTTGGACGTATCGATATCGAGTAGTTTGGCGAGATTTTCGCCGAAAATCATCTTCTTAACTTCGTCGGTAACCGGGGCGTAGCCGTAGCCCTTCTGCAGGTCTTCCGGCATCTCGAATGTTCTAAGGCCTATTACCGCTTCCCTGAACAATCCGCCGGGGCCGTAGAAATCGGTTCCCCAGACAATACGTTCCGGACCGGCAAATTGAATCGCCTCACCGATGATTTCAGCTAACCGTCGGGGCGCCCTATTATACCAGGGCATGATTAAGCTCAAGCTGATGTATACTTTAGGATGAGATAAAGCTACCATGTTCAGGTCATGGCAAAGCGGCCAGCCGGCATGGAACGCAATGACTTTCAGGTCGTAGAAGTCATTCACGACGTCATCCAGCAGGACTGGCAGACAGTATTTAGCCTTGCCCGGTGGACACCAGCTCCAGCCAGTGTGGATGGAAACCGTTACGCCCAGTTCGTCGCATCTCTTGTAGAAAGGCCATATCCTCTCGTCGTTGATGTAGGTATCTTCCGGAGGATAGAACTTGAATATCTTGCAGTTTCTCTCCTGGGCCAGGTAATCCAGCTCCCAGAGGACATCTTTCATGCCCCTCTTGATAAACGGTCCTAGGTTAGGCTGGACGATAAATCTATCCGGGTACTTTTCGGCGGCGGCCAACAGATAGCCGTTGGTGGACCATTTGGTGGAATAACCGGTAGTTTCCATCATGGACTCGGGCAGAACGCAGGCCATATCCACACCATAGCGGTCCAGGTAAACTATTAGCTGTTCATCTTCGGTCATATCCGACTTGGCAGGTGTGGTCTCGATTTTATCTTTCCAGTCTTTAGTGGCATGGTGGGGGACAGCGCCGAAAGCACGGGCAGTCTCAGCAGTGCCGTACACCCACTGTTTATAGGCAGGGAAATAATCGAAGTATTTTTTCTGGTCGCCGCTAAGATGGCATTCAACGTCTATTTTAAAATAGTCATCTTTGGCGAATTCGGGATATTTTGCCATAATTAATACTCCTTATCGCACAGGCGGTGCCGGCTTATTTCTTTTTCTCCGGACGATAGCTCTTGAAGTATTTGGTCTTGTTGAGGCGCTCTTCATATTTCTCGTGCATCTTGTGGAAGGCCTCTCGCTCGCCCATACCCTCGCGGTCGCGGATGAACATAAGGTCTCTCTCGTCCTCACTGTACTTGACGTTGGTGCTGAAGGTATGATAGAGGATTACCTCTTTGAGGCTGGTCAGACCCATTCGCTCCATCATATGGCGGCGGGCGAATTTACCCATCACCACGCAGTCGCGCGGTAGCAACGAGATGGCGGCGGCCAGGTTGTGTACCTCAGTCTCCAGGTCTTCCTCGGGGACGGCCTTGGTGACATAGCCGGCTTCCTCGGCCTCTATACCGCTGATGGTGCGGCCGGTAAGCAGGATTTCCACCACCTTCTTCTCGTGGCCCATGACAAGCTCTATGGGCAGGGTGGGCAGACCGCCGAAGGCAAGTCTCTGGCCCATCTGGGATAATTTAGCATTATCGGCGCAGATTACGATGTCCGCAGCCTTGGTAATGTAAAGTCCGGCTTCGATAGCCCAGCCGTGTACCTGTACTATGACGACCTTGTTGCAGTCCAGAATGGCCTGCGGGAAGCCGTAAAGCTGGTCCTGGTCGGTCTGGAGCCTGATTCTCTGGCTGGGTTTGACGCCCTTGGCGCCGCCGTAGACACGGTAGACCATGGAAAGGTCAAACCCGGCGCAGAAGTTCCTGCCGGCGCCCCTGAAGATAACCACATTGCAGTCATCATCATGGTTGATTTCCCACATGGCCTTCTTGATATCGCCGGTCATCTCATCTTCGCCGATGCTGATGGCGTTGTTCTTATCGGGTCGGTTTAAAGTGAGGTAGGTAATTTTGGGTTCTTCCTTGTCCTTCTCCAGGAGAATTGATGCGAATTTTGGGTAAGCCATACTGTTTTTCCTCCGGTTTTATTATTTTATTCAAAAAGTATTTTAAGTCGGTATCTGAACTTGCCAATCCCTGCCTGTAAACGGATTAAAGCAAGGGAATAAGAGTGCGTGACCCTAAAGCCACCCAAATATTTCAACTACTGTCGAAACCGTAGATAGGCTGAGGTGCCGTCGTTAGCCCTGGAAAAAGTGAGAATGCTTTTCTTCGTCCTTTGAGGAGTCCCATATCACCAGTTCAGCTTCACTCTTCTAAGTAGTCCGGTCGCCTTTCTAGTGGGAGGGGATTGATAATACGCAAACGAACAGACCGAGGTTCTAAGTAACAGAGGCGTCACTGTAATAAATCAAATCCCCTTTGCTTGCTTGCCACAATTAGCCTGCTTACAGGAAATTGTACCATGATAGTTTACCCTAAATTTAAAAGTGATGTCAAACGGGAGCGCCGTCTGAGGTTAAACCTGGAGCATTTCCGATTGTGAACGGAATGCGTAAACTCTGAGGAGGCGTTATTCGTTGGTACTGCCGGGCTTTTCCACTTTACTTTTTGATATCATAGTGAATGCGTACGAACTGGTAGGCAATTGCCCTATCGACGGGGTCCCCCAGGGCTTTATCCTCTTCTTTTTCGAACCTGAATTTTAAGAGTTTAGCAATAGGTGCATAGACGTTATCGGGGTCGACTACTTGAGCAAGTGCATTGTACTCGGTCCGGGTAAATTCTTGCTTCTCAGCAGGGCCGGCTTCCGTGCTTTCGGGGGCAGGCAAATAACATTTCAGGAGCGCCAGGGCATTCTCCGGACTGGACTTGAAGGATTTTTTCAGGTAGCGGTCGGTCTCTTCCCTCGAGCCGTATCGCGACCATAGATACAGGAACTGGGCGGCATCTTCGGGGTATGCCAGGTAGAGAGGTCTTTCTCCGGCTATTGCCCGGATTCCGGAGGCAAGCTTTTTCCCGAGGGTCCTTTCTTCTTCAGCGGATAAAAGGCTCTCGCCGCCATCCTTTTCTGCGGATGTCGTCATATAGAGGAAACTCCTGACGGCGAAAGAGATAGTATCGATTTCCGGGGCTTCACCCGTGGTGGTTGCGCGAGTCGGAAGAGGTATGACATCTTTGGTGCGGGCTGCTACATCTTCCCATAGTTTACCCAGCTTGTTCGTATAGGCTCTGGCCCTTCGTGAGGGGCCCCTGAAAGGCCCGGTCAGAATAGCAGGGGAGGGGAGGAATCTGGTTAGAAGCGGTAACAATATCAGGACAATTACCGCCAGTAATAGGGCAGACGCAATGTAAATGGCGGTGCGGAGGTAGCCCGGGACAACAGGTGGCGGAGGTTTGAGGGGGGGTGCCCGTTTAATGATGGTTTCCGGGGGCGGCTCCGGTAAATCGACTACCAGGGGTGTCTGCTGCTTGACGGTCACTACGGGGGCAGGCTCGACCGGCTGCTTTTCAACCGTGAAGTTGGCCAGCTGCGACCACTCAGACTCGATAGGTTTAATAGCCCTGACTTGCCAGAAGTACATACCGCCGTACTCCAGCTCCCGGGTCATGGTAAATCCGGTAGTAGCAACTATAATGTCGGCGATGGGTGAATCCATTGTGATGTTATCACTTAGAATGAACTGGTACTCGGCAGCTCCGGATACGGGGGACCAGGAGAACGCAGGCTTTTGGCTTATATTAGCGTGGCCGTTGGGGGGTGATAGTATTCCGGGAAGAACCGCCATCACTGGTTGGATAGAGAAATATTTCGAAGAGGAATAACGGCTGTAAATCGGCTTTGACGTTCGTATTCTCCAGTAATAGGTCATACCGGGCATGAAATTGACACCCGCGTTACCTGGCTGACCCGGTCCGACAAGTACGAAGGCTGCCGGCTCTTCTGTAGCTACGGTTATCGTGGTGACAAGTTTGAAAAAATACGGGTCAAGGGCAATTTCCAGCTCGTATTCGGTGATTTCTATGGGACGCTGCCAGGTAAAAGGTATGTCCTTGGCAACGCCGGTGAAGGCGTTTACGGGGGTGGTAAAACCTGAAGCGGGTTTTAGCAGCGTAAGTGATATGTCGGTATCGGTAAAGCTGTAAAGCTTGTTGGTGCTGTTCGTCTTGACCGCCCATACCTTTCCTGTACTTGCCTTGAGTGCCCGTGGGGTGGCATCGAGACGCACCGTATTGTCGTCAGTATCGGTGGTAGGTGTCGTGGTGCTGTGACTCCAGCTTGTCGATGTGGCTGTGGCTGTCGTTGGTGCTATACATAACCATAATGTACTCTGGTGGGTCGAGTCATTGTATTCCAGCGCATAGAGTATATTGCTTTCAATAGCGAGCCCGTAAATGCTGCCATTGAGGGTATTTTTGAAAATATCTGTCCATTCGGTGCTGGTGCCAATCTGCCATTTCTTGATATTTTTCCCCGCGGTATCACTGGCGGCGTAAATAATGTGGTTGGAGGAATAATACTGGTCGGCTATAACCTGAACTTTACCGGCTCCGGCCTCCAGTATCTCGGGAATCATTTTCCAGGATATATTGCCGTCAGTAGAATAAGCCACGTAACCGTTCTGACTGCCTGCCAGTATGATGTCAGTGCTGACACTGACTATGGTGGCACCGCTGTCGAGTGTTGTGTAAATTCCCGTACTCCAGCCGAGAGAGTAGTTAATTGTCTTGGCTACCGTGCCTGTATTATCAAGGGCGTAGACAACAGCCATACTTTCCACAGCCATGTCTTGGATATCAAGGCTGCAGGCCCGGGTTTGCCATTGTGTGGCTCCGCCGCCGCTGTTAAAGTAAATGGTCGTGGTACCTTTTTCCGCCAGGTATATATAGTTGGTATTTTCAGGAGCTATACGTACTATATAGTCCGTGGTGCCCTGCGTACTGAACACCCTCTGCCATACAGTGGCCTTACGCCAGAGGCTGAGGTCGTCACCGTCGTCGGTTACCAGATAGATTATACCGCCGGATGCAGAGACAGCCACGTCTCTGGCATTTTCGATGACGGTGTCAATCAGGCTGATGTCATTAAAGGTTAAGCCGTTGTCCGTGGAGACAGAGAAGGCGCTTTCGTCGCCGGAGGTGCCGGCTACAACACTACTGGATAACCAGGCGACCAACACCTTGTTATCACCGCCGGGGTACTTGGTGGTGGAGGCTGTCAGGACGGTCGGTGATACCGATAAGGGGTTGGTACAGCGGTAAACGGTATTACTATCATAGCTGCCGGCGATAAGATAAGAGCCGTTAAAGGCAACACTGTGGATTTGAATGTCAGCTTTTAGTTGCGTCTTGATGATGTCCACGAAGCGGTAGATTCCGCTGGTAGCTACGGCCGAGGGAGTAGTGCCCTCAACAGTCAGACCGATAAATACTGTACGGGTATCATCCTCCGAGGCCACGTAGCCTGGAGCTAATGATAAAGAAGCCGAAGACAGCCCGGTAGTCCCGTTATCGCTGACAACGATGCATGGATAATTAAGATAGCCGGCGCTGTTATTCCATTTTTCGGCGCTGATATCCATAATCTGTAGATGTACGCCGACGCCGCCATCTTCGCTGAGGGCAATCATAGACACGTCTGACGAGAAGCTGGGAGAAAATTCCACGGCGGCTACAACATCGCCATTGTTGAAGCCATCCAGGCCTTTGGTTTCCTGCCAGGACGCGACACCTATGCCAATTTTGAAATACCACACGTTGGCGTCACCCGTGGTGTCCGTGCCGGCAGCCGCGATGTAATGTATCGCTTCTCTGGTTGACGATATCGCAATATCATAGATAGCCGCCGCCGGGTCGCCATCGTTATCCTGTATGGTGCCCAGGGTATCCCAGGTTAAACCGCCATTAATGCTGAGATAGGCCGCGGGTGTGCTGCTATTGGCGATAACCACCATACCTTTGTCATCCGGGGCAACAGCCACGAGGTCGGCGGTGATATCGATATTGATAACCGTCCAGGTCACACCATAATCTACCGACTTATATACCACGTTGGTCACGATACTGTTACCCGCGACGGCATAGATGGTTGAGCAGTCAGCGGTCATGGAGAAATCGCGTACATCTAAATTATCACCCGGTTCGTCAGGACCGAGAATATTGTCTAACGTGCTCGGAATAATCTCGGCTGACCAGACAGCGGCGCCGGCAGATGCTGGTTCGGCTGGTATCAACAGGCCAGCCAGCAGTATTATGGCTATGCCCAGGCTTGATATTACCGATATTTTCTGTTTCATAAGCCTGATAGTATATTTAA
>JAGLTT010000149.1 GCA_023135135.1 Dehalococcoidales bacterium | reverse complement strand
CCGTGAGGCACCACCGCCCGCGCGTACTGGCCGACATCCAGCATGGAACTTTCCAGGTGAGTATGCCCGTTGATGAGACCGGGCGCCAGATATTTTCCGTTTAAATCGATTGTTTCTTTGGCTTTTTTATAGTCCCCCACCCCGGCCACTTTACCGCCGTAAATAGCCACGTTGCCCGTCTCAATCTCACCGTTAAAGGTGTTGACCACGCGGGCGTTGGCCAGAAGCAGGTCAGCGAGGGACTCGCCTCTGGCTACGGAGATTAATCGATTTAATGGACTCAAAATCACTCCTCCAGATAACAGATATCGGGGAGATTTCGGTGCTGCTCGTCGCAGTCCAGGCCATAGCCGACCAGGAATTTGTCCGGTACGGTGAAGCCCAGGTAATCTATGTCCACCGGCACCCGCCGCCGGGACGGCTTATCCGTTAAAGCGCAGAGTTGCAGCGATGCCGCTTTTCTCTTCTTCAGATAGTCCAGGAGAAAAGCTACCGTGATGCCGGTATCCACGATATCCTCGACCACCAGCACCTGCCTGCCCCTGACCGCCGAGCGCAGGCCCTGTACCACCTTCACCCTCCCCGAAGTCTGCCGGCCGCTGCCGTAGCTGGACAAACGGACAAACTCAATTTCCAGCGGAAAATCCAGCTGACGGATAAGGTCGGCCAGGAACATGAAAGAGCCTTTGAGAATACCGATCAGGAGAGGGTTTTTATCGTGATAGTCCCGGGTGATTTCCGAAGCCAGCCGCTTAACGGCGGAATCTATCTCCGCACGCGATAATAATTTATGCAGCCCAGCTTGAGAATCCATACCTAGTGAAATTATAGTCCTTAGCGCCAGTCATGTCTATATGGCAACGTTCAACGCCGGGGCTCGATGATTACCTTGAGCGATTCCTTTGCCTCGGCGACGAGCTTAAAGCCCAGTCCCGTCTCCGCCAGGCCCAGCCGATGGGTAATCATCTCCCCCACCGGCAGACGGCGGGCGTTAATAAGCTCGAGAGCCTCCGCATAATCGGCGGGACTGCCGGCATAAGAGGTGGTTAGCGTGATGTCGTTACGCCAGAACAGGTCATTGATTGATAGCGGAACAGTAACACCGGGGGCCGTGGGCGCGAAGAAAAGGACAGTACCGCCGCGTTCTACCGATGCCAGCGCTTGATTAATGGCTGTAACAGCTCCGGTGCAAACGATAACAAGGTCGGCCAGCCGGCCGTCATTCAGCTCACGGAGGCGGTCGGGTGTAAATTCACCGGCGCTAATTGCCGCGTCGGCCCCGAACTTCTCGGCCGCCTCCAGGCGGCAGGCGTTGATATCCACGGCCACGATGAGGCCGGCGCCGAGCGCCCGAGCCAGCTGCACGTGGAGCAGCCCGGAAATACCGCTGCCGATAACGAGGACACTCTGCCCCGGTTGCAGCCCCGCCCTGTGCTGTCCGCGCAGAATACAGGCCAGGGGTTCGGTAAAGGTGGCCTCTTCATAAGACACGTCATCAGGTATAAGAAAGACCCCGCGGTCGACATTTATAGCGGGCAGCCGGACATACTCGGAGAAGCCACCGGGGTCGAAGTTGGTCCGGCGTAAAGTATCACAGACGGTGGGATTTCCACTCAGGCAGTAATAGCAGGTGTTGCAGGGCACGTGATGGGCCACGGTCACGCGGTCGCCGACTTTATACGGCTCGACACCCCTGCCCACCTCCACGACCTCACCGGCTATTTCGTGTCCCAGTACCAGCGGCGCCCGGTCGAGGCGGTACCACTCCATGACATCGCTGCCGCAGATACCGCTGGCAATCACGCGCACCAGCAGTTCGCCCTCCCCAATCTTCGGCCTGGGCCTCTCCTCGATACGCACATCCCGGTTGTTATACCATACGGCAACACGCATTGATAAATCCGAATACCTATTCTTTTTTAACGGTATTATATATTTCCTGTGCCTGTTCCGGAGTAGCATTATCGTGAACGACGGCGCGTAGCGCCCTTATCATGGCTACCGGGTGCTCGTTCTGCCAGACATTTCTCCCCAGGTTGACGCCGATGGCGCCCTTCTGAATACCGTCATGAACGAACTGGAATACCTCAAGCTCTGTTTCCGTCTGGGGTCCGCCCGCCATGACTACCGGCACGGGACAACCATTCACCACCCTTTCGAAGTTCTCACACCAGTAGGTCTTGACTATCCGGGCCCCCAACTCGGCGGCAATGCGGGAAGCGAGTGCCAGATAGCGGGCGTCCCGCTTGTCCAGTTCTTTCCCTACCGCCGTCACCGCCATGACGGGGATACCGTACTTCTCACCTTCGTTAACAAGCCTTGACAGATTCAATAGCGATTCTTTTTCGTAGTCGGTGCCGACAAATATGGAGAGACCCATCGCTGATGCATTGAGACGAATTACCTCGTCGATATCAGTGGTAATGCCCTCATTGGCGAGGTCAGCCCCCACCATACTGGTGCCGCCGGAGACGCGTAAAATAATCGGTTTGCTGCCTATCGGACTTATCGCCGAGCGCAGCACGCCCCTGGTGACGAAGACGGCATCGGCATAGGGCAGGATAGGCGCAAGGGTTTCACCCGGTGCTTCCAGCTTCCTGGTAGGCCCCTGAAAATACCCGTGGTCAATCGGCATAAAGAGACAGTGCCCATCCGATTGAATCAACCTTGCCAGACGGTTAGCCATTCCCCATTCCATAATCGGTAACCCTCCTTGTACGCTGATACTGCAACATATCTAATTTATGGGATGGAGTCCTCTTTGTCAAATTGGGTTGAACATGGATTATTATTTCTACCTCACCCCCTTAATCCCCCTCTCTTGACGAGGT
>JAGLTT010000148.1 GCA_023135135.1 Dehalococcoidales bacterium | reverse complement strand
AATTACGGAAAGAAGTAGAATCGCCGCCGGCAGGACGATATATGTCCAGCGGAAGGAAGCTTTATTCTCTGAGTTTGCGGAGCTAATGGCGACCACCTGCCTGCGAGCTATTACCGTTAAAGATTAACAGCTTTGAGGCTGGGGTGTCAAAGGGAGTTGGCGTCTCCTTTTAGGAAGCACAGGTGCTGCAATTGCTGGAGGAGCAGCTGGAGCAGGAACTGCCGCCGGTGCCGGGTATAGTCTTGGGCACGCCACCGGGGGTGGCGCTAAAGCATGCAAAGGTGGACATCTTACGCCGGGCGGGTTTGTGGCATTGGGGACAATCCGCCGTCTGTTCGGCCTGACTCAGAGGGCGTAGTTGCTCAAATTTATTATCGCATTCCGAACAAACATACTCGTATATCGGCATGATAATTCTCCTGATTATAGTTTAACGGGTTTTAGCTATATGGTCAAGGTATTCCGGCAGTAACTATTGTCATAACATCGGGCAGGGTGTAGGATATGGTATGAATCTTAACCGTGGGGGAAAGCCTTGATTAATAAAGTTGACATAAAGACAAGCAAACGAGTTGAATTTCAGGACATTACCGTCAGAGTAAACGATATCGTACGGGCCAGCGGGGTTACCAGCGGTGTCTGTTATGTTTTCGTCCCGCACACGACGGCCGGAGTTATGGTCAACGAGCATGCCGACCCCAGTGTTGTTGAGGATATTGCGGCGCAGCTTGAGGTGATGGTGCCCTGGCATCAGAACTACCGTCACCTGGAAGGCAACTCACCGGCACACATCAAGGCCACGCTTGTCGGCGATTCCGAGACGTTATTCATCGAGGACGGGAAACTGGTTTTGGGGACATGGCAGGGCATCTTCTTCTGCGAGTTCGACGGGCCGAGGAATCGTAACGCACTGGTTAAAATCGTGCCGGATAAACCGTGATATCCACAGGAAAATTCAACGGAAAACTATCCGGTAAGCCAGCACGTCGAGAAGGCTGTACAGGAACGCAAGTAAATCTTTTGCCAATCTCATCACCACTTACTCCATCTGGCTAGAAATCCTGCCCCGGTAACGATATCCGGTAAAGTCCGCAATAGCGGCAGCGGGAGTACCTCTGGTGGACGTGGTACAGTCCCTTAAGGCCGCATTGAGGGCAATGACTGTACTGGATTTTACGGTTCGGTTTGCCCGGTTTGACAATATGATTGTTTGTCATTGTCGGTATTTTCAACGGACTGTTTGTCAGTTTAGTCTGGCCACCTTACACGGCAATCACAAAACGTGTAAAGAACGTCACAGATATATCACAAACGGCAAACGTAACAAAGGGAGCGACTGGTCAGGGGGTGAGGTAAAGATAAAGTTTTTCGTTATACATAAGAGTTGAGCGATGCCGTCTTGGCTATACGTAGCGACTCTATGCTATAATTGGGTTCAAATGACAGTGGTAATTACCGGCGCCAGCGGGCATGTCGGCGCCAATCTGGTACGCGCTCTGATTGATAAAGGCCGCCCCACACGCTGTCTGGTTCACGTTCATTGCCAGGCTCTCGGCGGGCTGGATACTGAGATAGTCCAGGGGGACATGCGCGACCCCGATTCTCTCTGCCGGGCGTTCGAGGGAGCCGATGTCGTCTATCACCTGGCCGCCTGTATCTCGCTATCGATGAGCGACTGGCCCCTGCTGGAGTCGATTAACGTACTCGGTACCCGGAACGTGGTTGAGGCCTGCCTGCGTACCGGCGTGCGTCGTCTCATCCACTTCAGTTCCATCCACGCGCTGGTACAGGAGCCGATGTCTGTCCCGGTTGACGAGTCCCGTCCCCTGGTGGAGTCACGCCATTATCCTCCCTATGACCGCTCTAAAGCGGCCGCCGAGATTGAGGTGCGGCGGGGAATAGAGAAGGGTCTGGACGCTGTAATCATCAATCCCACAGCGATTATCGGGCCCCATGATTACCAGCCTTCGTACTTCGGCGAAGCTCTGCTGTCGCTGGCGCAGCACCGGCTGCCGGCCCTGGTTACGGGCGGGTTCGACTGGGTGGATGTGCGCGACGTGGTGGCGGGAGTATTGCGGGCCGAGGAAAGCGCACCCACGGGTGCGAAGTATCTGCTTTCCGGCCACTGGGTATCAATGGTTGATATCGCCGCCATGGTGGCGGAAATAACCGGTGTACCGGCTAACAGGATTGTCGTTCCTCTCTGGCTGGCCCATGTCGGCGTCCCGTTCATTCAGGCCATAAGTCGCCTGAACGGGAAGCGCCCGCTCTATACCGGTGTGTCCCTGAGGGCTTTAAAGAGTAACCGGCATATCAGCCATGAGCGGGCCGCCCGCGACCTCGGTTACCGGCCGCGCCCTTTCCGGGAAACTTTAATTGATACGCTGCACTGGTTCGAGGAGAACGGAAACCTTACCCGCCCCATAAGCAGAAAAACCGGAGAATCCGGATGAAAGAGCTGACCATTTTCAACGGTCTGCTCATCGGGTGGTTTGTGCTGGGGGTGATAGTCTTCGTGGCGCTTTTCTTCGTGGCGGCTCCGTACGGACGCCATACCCGCCAAGGCTGGGGTTACACCGTCGGCAATAAAATGGGCTGGGTGCTTATGGAAGTTCCGGCGCCGATTGCCTTCGCCGTGTGTTTTCTGCTGGGAGGCAACGGTATTACCACGGTGACGCTGGTCTTCCTGTTTCTCTGGGAGGCGCACTACCTGCACCGCGCTTTCATTTACCCCTTCAGCTTGCGTGGGACGGCCCGGCGTATGCCACTGGCTGTTGTGAGCTTCGGGATTCTTTTTAATATTATGAACGGCTATCTTAACGGCCGCTATATCTTCGGCTT
>JAGLTT010000147.1 GCA_023135135.1 Dehalococcoidales bacterium | reverse complement strand
TAACGCCGTCGAACTTCTCGGTGTATTCGAAAAGGGCAGCATCGCCCCTGTCACGCACGTCGTTGACGATTTGCCTGACTACCCGCTCGCGGTCGTCACCGTCCGGCGACTCTTGCGGAGTCTGCCGGGACAACAACGACTTTGCCGATTTATATCCTTCGATGATTTTCATTTAAACATCCTCAACAGCTGCCCGCAGTCTTTGTACGACAGCCTCAATTCGCTTACCTTTAGGGGCAGACACGGAGTTCGTATTACCGATAAGGCAGCTCGTTGACTCGAAGAGCGTATCGATTATCTTAAGGTTGTGCCGGGCAATCGTCCTGCCCGTCTCCGTATTCTCTATGAGCAAGTCGGCGTCTTCCGGCAGGAAAGCCTCGGTGGCCCCCCAGGTGGGAATTACCCGGTATTGCCCGAGGTGATTATCCCGGGCGTACTTGTCCGCGATATTCACATACTCCGAGGCAACCCGGAACGGCTCTTCTCTTGCGGCGATGAGCTGCCGCAGACCGCCGGTATCATCGACCTGAAGCTCCCGGCTGACCACCGCCACAATCCTGACTTTACTGGACTTAAGGTCCAGAAGTTCTTTAACCGGACTCGACGGAAACTGGTCCAGGTGCTCGGTCAGCCAGTCGCGACCGGTGATAGCAAGGTCGAAATTCCCGTTAGCCACCTGCAACGGCATGTCCTGAGGGCGGATAACCTTGACCGTTACATCGTCGATGTTAATCTTCGGTCGGCGGTTGCCCGTCTCCGAAGGATAATCATCAATCTCGATACCCGCCCTGTTCAAAAGGCTAACAGTCGGCTGCTGCTGGTGGCCATCGGGGAGAGCCAGCCTGACGGTATCCCCGGCTGTTTCGCCAGTGCGATTACGCGTGGATATCTCCGTTAGACCGATTTTCTCTTCGATGGCCGACTTCTTTTCGACCTCCGCCAGCGTATCGCAGATGGATGTTACCAGTTTATCAAAGTTCTTGGTCTCCCAGCTGTTTTTATTGGCGATGAGAAAGGCGCTGAAATCGAGCATCTTGCTCACCGGCACCATACCGTAGCCTGCCAGTTCCGCCCCGGCTTTGGCCGAAAGTAAGACCATATCCGCATTTTCCGGCGGGTAGGCCTCGGCGGCGCCCCACACCGGGAAGACGCTGAACCGACTCATACGCTTCCTCAACGCGAAAGCCTCCGCCAGGTTGGGATACTCGCTGGCGATACGCACCGGAGTCCCGTTTTGCCGCAGGTCCCCCGGCAAGGAAGTTGCCGCTATATATAACGCACCATCTCCGTACATGAGGTCCTGTACCTTGACCAGGTCGCTGCTGGGATATTTCACCAGCAATTCTTCAATCCAGTCCAGGCAGCATACCCCCAGGTCATAGTTCCCCATGGCTATCTGGATGGGAATATCCTTCTCGTGAAACACCCTGATAAGAACATCCGGGAATTTTTCCGACCTGGGCCGGTAGAAACCCATATTCGAGTGGTATTCGTCCAGTCCCCAGCCAGCTTTCTGAAGCATGGCCGCCGTTTTTCTGAGCAGTCGCCCTTTAGGCAGGGCTATCTTAATCGCCACCTTCCCCCTCCAGTTGTTTTAAAACCTCATTAATAGTCGAGGCTTCAATTTTCTTCTTCGTATTCGTATCAACTATAGTAAATACCGGCGCCTCACTCCGTACCTCGATTATCCAGCGCAAATCGCTTTTCTTGCCGTCGAGGTCAAGCTCGGCGATATAGCCGGCCCCACGCAGGCTATCGGCTAATTGAAAAGCCTCCTTCATGGCGCCAGCAGACTTTGCCCGCACCAGAACCTTCTCGGCTGCCGACCCGACGATGGCCTCCGCTTTCACCAGACTTATGAGGCGGTCGAGGTACAGGGCGAAGCCGGAGGCGGGCACATCTCCACCCCCCATGGACGGAATCAGGGCATCGTACCGGCCTCCCCCGCCTACTTTCTCCTTGCCGATGAAGAGCTGAAATATTATGCCGGTATAGTATTCAAACCCGGCCCCGGAGGCGATGTTAATCTGATATTTCATCCCCAGTTCATCCAGGAGGTCAACGGTCTTTAAAAATTCATCAAGGTACCGGCGGATTTCCGGCACAGTCCGGGCAAGGAGCGCCCTCTGGTTCCTGAGAAACCCGGGCGACTGCCCTTTCAGACTCAGGAAAGGCTTCAAAATATTGCCGACCTCCGGCGATTCCCGGCTGATTTCAGCCAGCGCTTTAGCATCGCCGTCCAGAATACGGTCGAACATGCGGCCTTGCTCTTCCGGGCTGAGACCGAGTTTTACCAGTAACGCCTTAATCAGACCGGCGTGCGACAGCCGCAGCTCCACCCCTTTCAGCCCCAGTTTTTTCAGGACTTCCAGGGATAACGCTATCAGTTCGACCTCGGCCATGGCCGACCCGGCCCCGATAAGCTCGGCGCCGCACTGCCACCTCTCCCTGGTTTTCTCCCCGGCCTCTTCAAAAATGAATATATTCGCGGCATAAAAGAGCCTGGCCAGCCCACCCTGTAAACTTTCCGTATAAAGTCGGGCGACCGGGATAGTGCCGTCGGGACGCAGCACCACCCTCTCCCCACTCCAGCCGTCCCAGTCGAGAAAGGAATACACCTTGCCCAGCATGCCGGGAGTCAGTGTCCCCGCCGAGGTAAAGAGGTGCAGGTACTCGATGGTCGGTGTCCTGACCTCCTGATATCCCCACCCGGAACAGATATCGCGGCATATCCCCTCCACCAGGCGGAATGCCGTCATTTCCGCCGAGGAGAGGTCCCGCATACCTTTACATCTCTGGATTTTCACGCTTTATCCTCACATTGTTAGAACATAAATACTATACTAATTTACACTAATTTACGCAGCTATTCAATGCT
>JAGLTT010000146.1 GCA_023135135.1 Dehalococcoidales bacterium | reverse complement strand
TCGACGCGGAAACGTACCTTTCTGTCATCGCCGAAGTAGCGGCGGGCGAACTCGTAAAGCGTCCCCTTGAGGTCGGCCATGGTGATGCCTTTATCGACGGCGATGCCGTCAATCTGGTGGTGCATCCAGCCGTGAGTAGCATCGGTGGCCTCATAACGGTAGACCTTGCCGAACTCAACTGCCCTTATCGGCGGCTTCAAGCGCTCCAGCGTCCGGGCGGTGACGGCTGTATTATGGGTACGCAGTAAAGGCTGTTTTTTGCCTTTTCCGACATCAATCCAGAAGGTCGACATATTATCGCGAGCGGGATGTTCGGCGGGGATGTTTAACGCTTCGAAGTTGTAATAGTCCCATTCCACCTCGTTCCCCTCTATTACCTGGAAACCCATGGAGGTAAATATCTGGCATATCTCTTCGACTGCCTGGGTAATCGGGTGCAGGTGCCCGACCGGGTAAGGACGACCCGGCAGGCTGATGTCGATTGCTTCCCTGGTTGCCTCTGAGGTCAGCTGAGCATCGCGGAGAGATTGCGCTTTCTGCCCGGCGCTATTATCAAGTAGAGTTTTAAGCTGGTTGGAGGCAGCGCCGATGGCCTTTCTTTCTTCTATGGACAACGTCGCCAGGCTGCGTAGAATCCGGGTTAGCGGGCTTTTCTTGCCCAGGTAATGAACGCGCCATGATTCCAGGTCTCTGGCATTGTCGATACCATCCAGCTGCTTCAGGGCTTCCGCTTTTATTTCTTCTATTTTCTCTAACATTATTTAGCCTGTTAAAAACATCCCCTTCCTTTGTTGAAGGGAAGGGGAACTAAATGAGATGATTCTTGGTGCGGAGTGTTTTAGTCCTGGCCTTTCCCTCCAACGAGAGTTACCAGGCTGCTAAAGTTTTCTGGCTCCCTGACGGCCATATCGGCCAGCATCTTCCGGTTTATTTCTATGCCGGACTTCTTTAATCCGTCCATGAATTTACTGTAAGTTATTCCCTGGGCGCGGCAGGCGGCGTTGACGCGCAGAATCCAGAGTCGCCTCATGTCGCCTTTTCGCTCGCGCCGGTGGAAATAGGCATAGCTCAACGACTTTATCATGGATTCCTTGGCGCGCTTGATGAGCCGGTGCTTGGTGCCCCGGTGGCCCTTGGTCATGGCCAGTACCTTCTTATGTCGCTTGTGTGAGGTTACCCCTCTTTTTACTCTGGGCAAGTGATGGTTCCTCCTGTCTATTTGACCCCGTAGGGTATCAGCCTTGATATGCGCTTGCGGTCACGGGGGTTCAATTCTATCATCTCGTCGAACTGGCGTCGCACCCGCTTGGCTTTCTTGGTGCGAAGGTGGCTTTTCGGTCCCTTGACACGCATGATTTTGCCGCTGCCCGTAATATGGAAACGGCTCTTGGCGCCTTTATGCGTTTTGAGTTTTGGCATTCGCTGGTTCCTTTTCTTCTTCTTTTACTTTGGGCTTGGAACCGGTCGGGGCCAGGATAATATCCATCCTTCTCCCCTCCATTACCGGCTTTCTCTCCAGCGAGGACACATCGTTCAATGTCTCCGCCATCCGCTGTAAAATTTTCCAGCCCAGGTCGGGGTGCGTGATTTCACGTCCCCGGAACATCAATGTTACTTTTACTTTATCACCATCAATCAGGAGCTTCTTGGCCTTCCTGGCTTTGGCTTCAAAATCATGAATACCTATCTTGGGTCGCAGGCGAATTTCTCTGAGTAATGAGACCTTCTGGCCTTTTTTCGCCTGCTGCTCTTTCTTCTGCTGCTCGTACTTAAACTTACCGTAATCAAGCAGGCGACATACGGGAGGTACTGATGTTGGCGCTACCTCGACGAGGTCTAGGTTATGCTTTCTCGCCGTCTCCCGTGCCTGAACCAGGGGCATGATACCGAGCTGTTCCCCCTTCTCCCCAACCAGGCGAACCTCTCTGGCGATTATTCGCTCATTGACACGAAGTTGCTTAATTATGTCCTTTTAAACCTCCTCCAAGCACAGGTATCCTACGAACAAAAACTATACCATATTCTCGTAGTGGAAATCAACTCCCTGAACCTGAGAAAACGGTGTCGCCTTCAATTTTACACTTTGTCGACGATTTCCCCGGTCAGGGTTTCCAGGAAGTCGGACAGGGGCTGGGCGGGCAATTGCTCGCCGCTGCGGGACCGCACGGAAACAGAGTTATCGGCTACCTCTTTGTCACCGATGACAACCATGTAGGGTATCTTTTCCAGCTGCGCCTGCCTGATTTTCAGGTTCATCCTCTCGGAACGGCCGTCCACCTCTGCCCGCACTCCCCGGCTTCTGAACTCGGCCTCCAGCTTACGGGCGTGGTCCAGGTGGCGGTCGGCGACCGGTATTATTTTAACCTGCACCGGTGCCAGCCATACCGGGAAGGCGCCGGCATAATGCTCAATCAGGAGACCGAAGAACCGCTCCCAGGAACCCAGCAGGGCGCGATGTATCATGTAAGGCCGGTGCTCCTGCCCGTCCGCGCCCACATACACTAAATCAAAACGTTCCGGCAGGTTGAAATCGAACTGTATGGTGGTCATCTGCCACTCGCGCCCGATAGCGTCTTCAATCTTCAGGTCGATTTTAGGGCCGTAGAAAGCGCCGCCGCCTTCATCAACTTCATACTCGAGCTTGTTCTCATCGATGACTCTACGCAGGGCATCCTGCGCGTCCTGCCACATCTTTACGATGCCGATCGATTTTTCGGGTTGCGTGGACAGGTAGACCTTGATATTTTTAAAGCCGAAGACGCGCCACATGTGCAGCGAAAAGCGGAGAACCTCGGATATCTCGCTGTTCATCTGCTCCGGAGTGCAGATTATATGGGCATCGTCCTGGGTCATGCCGCGGGTACGCAGCAGGCCCAGTAAGACACCGCTGCGTTCGTAGCGGTAAACGGTGCC
>JAGLTT010000145.1 GCA_023135135.1 Dehalococcoidales bacterium | reverse complement strand
TTTTTACTGGATGTGGTGAAGCGGAACCAGAGGCACCAGCGTTGGACCCGGCAAAAGTATATAATCTCAAGTACATTGATTGGGGCCCGGAGTTTTGGGACATCGGGGTGCGTGCCGTAGAATGGATTGCCGAGGTTGACAGGCTCACCGGAGGCAAGGTTAAAATTGAAGCCTATTTTGCTGCATCCCTGGTATCGCGTCTGGATACCTACCGAGCTCTTGAAACCGGTGTTGCCGATATAGCTCTCTACGTTCTCGGCGGCAATCCGGGTGTGCACCAGCTAAACCGCGTTATCGACCTGCCCGGTACCGGCATACCTGATGAGCGTGCTCAAATGGAAATATACAATAAATTACGGGATAAGTACCCGGAGCTTGACGAAGAGTACGGGAATGTCTTCGTGCTGCGCATGATGGGCCTGCCGCCAGAACACATTCATACCACCGATAAATTTAAGCAGGTAATAACCCCGGAGGACCTGGCCGGCCTCAAGACCTATGCCAATCAGCTCTGGGAAGAACAAATCGGCGCGTATGGCGCTGCTATTGTCAACCCGTCTCCAATGGAATGGTATACCTCGCTGGATACGAATCTCATACAGGGGATGTTCATGCACTGGAACGCCGTTTACGATTCTGGTTTGCTTGAGCTGTTTAAGTACCATACGGTAGTTGGCGAAGGTGGTATGGGCATGCAGACCATCGGCTGGATTATGAACCGTGACAGCTATAACCAGCTGCCGGATAAGTACCGCAAGATAATCCTGGAAACAGCCGAAGCATGGCAGGAGCCCTCGCTGGCGGACTCTGTTAACACGGCCAGAGAAGGCAGAGCGACCGCCATCGAGTGGGGACATGAAGTAGTAGACCTGACGCCGGAGCAGCAACAGGTGTGGTTCGACCTTTCCGCACCGATTCACGAGCAGTGGATAGCCGAATCTGAAGCCGCCGGTTTTGACAACGCGCGAGACATCTATGACGACATGATGGAAATGATTGAAGACTATAAATAGTTGAAGAGTATAAATAGTTAGTTATAGTAAGGGAATTACGAATGCAAATAAAAAAAGCATTGCATTCGGCAGATAATAGAATAGCGCAGATAAGCGAGATTTTCGGCATGGTGGCGGTGGGTGTCCTGGTCTGCATGATGATGCTCACCGTCACCGACGTCTGTCTGCGCTATTTTTTCCTTCGCCCCATTATGGCCAGCAAGGAAATAACCGAATACATGATGATTATCGTGGGGTTCCTGGGGCTGGCCTGGTGTGCCTTTAAAGGCATGCACATCAAGGTAAACCTGGTCGTCAACAGGTTTTCAGAGAGAACGCAGGCAATTATCGATACCATTAATCATATTATCGTTATTGGACTGTGTGTTGTCTTTGCCTCGCAGGCCTTTACGGAATCTCTTATCATTAAGGAGTTGGGGCGGGGCTCTGATATTACCGGCATCCCGAATTACCCGTTTTATCTGGTGGTATTCTTCGGTTTTTTCTTATTGCTAATAGTCATGGTACCAATCTTAATTAGGTCCATCAAAAAGGCACGGGAAAAGTGAGTTCGGAATTAATTGGCGGTATCGGCGTGGTTATCCTGGTTATCCTCGTTTTCATGAGGATATGGATCGGTGCCGCCATGGCGCTGGTCGGCTTTATCGGCTACGGTATAATAGTGGGCTTTGATTACGCTTTAATATTCGCCGGTCAATTGCCTTACAGTACTATCGCCTTCTACCCCATGACGGCAATTCCGCTGTTCGTGCTCATGGGTGCGGTAATCTCCAACACCGGTGTCAGCGGGGACCTGTACAACGCCGCCCACAAGTGGATAGGGCGGTTGCGAGGAGGACTGGCCATGGCTACCGTAGGAGCCTGTGCCGCCTTTTCCGCCGTATGCGGTTCCAGTACGGCAACGGCCGCTACCATGGGTAAAGTCGCCCTTCCTGAGATGAAAAGACTCGACTACGACGATAGGCTGGCTACCGGTAGCGTTGCCGCCGGGGGTACCATGGGTATCCTTATTCCGCCCAGTATGGGATTTATTCTATACGGCATTCTTACCGAGGTGTCAATCGGCCGTTTATTTATGGCGGGGATATTCCCCGGGATAACCGAAGCCGCGTTTTATGTCGGCGCCATCTGGATAGTAACGCGGTTCAATCCGAAGCTCGGCCCGCGAGGACCGAAGTTCAGTCTCAAAGAGAAGATATACTCGTTAAAAAATACCTGGGCGATGCTGGCCCTTTTTGTATCGGTCATGGGTGGCATCTACATGGGGGTTTTCACTCCCACTGAAGCCGGGGCGCTCGGCGCTTTCCTGGCTATCGTTATCAGTCTGGTTGGCCGTAAACTCAACTGGACGAATTTTCGTGGCTCTGTCGTGGAGACAGCCCAGATCACGGCCATGATTGTCTTAATGATAGTCGGAGCCTTCATGCTGATGCGCTTTCTGGCCGTAAGCAGGCTGCCTACGCTATTAAGCGATTTTGTCGTCGGATTACCCGTAGCCGATATCTGGATTCTGGTTGCGATAATCATAATGTATATAATCCTCGGTTGTTTCCTGGATGTTTATGCCGCTATCATCCTCACCCTTCCCATAATATTCCCTGTGATTATGGCTTTAGGGCTTAACCCGATATGGTTCGGGGTAATCATGGTGAGAGTGATGGAGATTGGACTGATTACCCCGCCCATGGGGATGAATGTCTTTATCCTGTCTTCGGTAACCGATGTGCCTGTCGGCAGGATATTCCGCGGGGTAATACCATTCTTGATAGCTGATTTCCTCCATGTCGCTCTCCTGGTAGCGGTGCCGGCGCTTTCACTGTGGCTGCCCAATACAATGTGATGCACGTAGATACTATGCCGCCACGGGGATACGGTAAGAGGATCCGCCCTGAAAAACCTGCAAGCTAATTATGGCTTACCACTGCAC
>JAGLTT010000144.1 GCA_023135135.1 Dehalococcoidales bacterium | reverse complement strand
CCCGGTGGGAAGAGTGTAATCAAAATCGCTCGTTTTCATGAGTATCAGACGGATGCTTCTACCATCACTATACCGTGTGCCAGTAATAAAGGCAATCTGGAGCTGGTTGGTGCTATAATATTAATAGCACGATATACTAAAATGAAGACACAGAAAGCGGATACAAAATTATGTCCTGCCTGCCCTTACGGGCCACCGGCCTGGCGGTATAAATGCCACGAATGCGGGCATAAGTTCGAGATGCCGGCACCCAAGGGCCCCTCCGACGAAAAAAGCCGAGCCTGCCCCAAGTGCCATAACAAGAGCATCAAGAGAGTTGATATCGTCAAGTCCGAGGCCTGCCCGCCCGGCGGCTGATAGTCATATTGATAAGGCCGTGAGTCTGTATATTTTTTCTACCTCACCCCCTTAATCCCCCTCTCCTGACGAGGTGTCACAGGAGAGGGGGAAATGATTTTTATGAAATCCTCCCCCTCGGTCCCCCTCCTTTTGTAAAGGAGGGGGAAGAAAATAAGGAGAGAAGGGCTGGCGCCCCCTCTCGCTGCGCACTCCCCTTTGGGGGGTTGGTAGGGGTCAGGTTAGCCATGAGTTGTAATAAAAATCCCCGGCGCCTGCGTTACAAACACCGGGGATTTAATTTTATTCTAATTATTTACTAAAGTCCGGCAGCCTGGATGATTTCCGGCACCCTCTTCTCCCAGCCGATGGCCATGATATGCACGCCCTGGCAGAGGGGCTTCAACTGCTTGATAAGGTCGGCGGCAATCTGTATGCCGGTGGCCGCCTTTTCCGTGGCGTCGGTCATCTTCTGAATCAGGTCGTCAGGCACGAAAACGCCGGCGACGCCCTTGTTCATGTACTTGGCCATACCGGCGGACTTCAGGGGGATAACGCCGGCCAGGATGGGCACGTTAAATTTCTCCACCCTCTTCATGAATTTGGCGAAGTTGTCAGCGTCATAGACCGCCTGGGTCTGGATGAACCGGGCTCCGGCGGCAATCTTTCTCTCCAGCTTGGCAATCTGCAACTCCATGGAAGCTTCGGTGTCCGATTCCACTTTCACCACCGCGCCGGGGAAGAAAGACGGCTTACCCTGAAGCTCGTTGCCGTTGATATCGGTGCCGTTGTTCAACTTGCCGATGGTTTGCAGCAACGTCACGGAATCCAGGTCGTAAACAGCCTTGGCTTCGGGGTGGTCACCGAGCTGCGGCAGGTCGCCGGTAATAGCCAGGACGTTTTTAATTCCCATTACCCAGGCACTTAAAAGGTCGGACTGTAAAGCGATGCGGTTACGGTCGCGGCAGACCGTCTGGTAAATTGGCTCCAGGCCTTTCTGTACCAGTATCTGCGAGGTTACCAGAGAGCCCAGCCGCATGACGGAACTCTGCTGGTCGGTGACGTTGGCGGCATCCACCTTGCCCTTGAGAAGCTCCGCATTTTCTTCTACTTCGTGAATGTCGGTCCCCTTCAGCGGGCCGACCTCACAGGTGATAACAAACTTTCCCGACTCCAGTTTTGATTGAAGGCTCACTATGCTTTCACCTCCTTATCAGACTGCTCCAGCGCGTAGCGCGACGTGGCCAGTATCTCCGGCTGTGCCAGCAACTTGTTATGGTCCAGCGGGTCGATGAAAACCTTCAGCTTATCGAGCTGACCTTTCGATTTCAAACGGTTGTAGATAAGCTCCCAGCCGCAATCACGTTGAGGTGAAAGCTCGCACTTTCCTTCGGACGCTCCGCCACAGGCACCGCTGACAAGGCTCTTGGTGCAGGCGGTGATGGGACAGATGCCGCCGGTATAGTCCAGCAGGCACTGGCCGCACTCCTGGCAACGTTCGCTGCCCCGCCACTCGCCGCGGCTGCCGCCCAGGTTAACGGTATTGCAGGCCGGGTGACAGACCCTGTTCACCGAGGCTGCCACCGCCTGGATGCCGATACCGCAGGTCATTACCAGTATCGAATCGGCGGCCATTACCTGGTCGACTCTACCCCTCAGGCCCGACTTGACCAGGGCTTTTTCGCAGAGGAAATCGATAACCTTGGTCCCGGTCACCTTCTTTCCGGCCTCTTCAAGCTTTGACTTCATTTCTTCTACCTGAACGGGGCCACCGCTGCCTGAAGACTGAGCGCAGCCGTCGCAGCCCAGTATAAAGACGCTCTTCTCCCCGTCGAGATAGCCCAAAATTTCTTCAAACGGCTTTTGTTCTGATAAAATCATCTCTCCTCCTTAAAACCTACACTACCCTGAACTGACCAAGGTCTCGACCTTTAGGTGTCACCACATGGATGGAACATGCCATGCAGGGGTCAAAAGAGCGTATGATGCGCACGATTTCAAAGGGGTTTTTCTCGTCCTTGACCTTCGTGCCGATGAGAGCCTGCTCGATAGGCCCGTGCTGCCCTTTATCATCCATCGGGCCTACGTTCCAGGTGGTGGGCACGACGCACTGGTAGTTGGCGATTTTCTTATCTTTTATCTCTATCCAGTGCCCCAGAGCGCCGCGGGCGGCTTCGGTAAGTCCCATGCCCATGGCTTCATCGGGGATTTCATACTCCACATAGGCCGGTTCACCCGGCTTGAGCTGCAGCGCCCAGCCCTCCAGCGAATCAGCGATAAACTTGGCGGAAAGCGCCCGCGCCAGGTGACGCCCCAGCACGGAGAACAGCACCGACGGCGGCGCCTTCAGCGCGGTTAAAGCCCCATCCACCATCTCTTTCATGGCGGGGTCGCCATTGGCATAGGTAACGGCCACCCTGGCCAGAGGGCCGACTTCGTAGACCTTGCCGTCGTAGCGCGGGGACTTTGTCCAGGAATAAGCGTCTTTCTTGCCGTACTGCGGCTTGGTCTCTCCTTGAGAAGGGTGCTTTCCTGTTGTCGAATCTTCGTACCACGAGTGCCGGACATACTCGGCTATCTTATCCGCATCCAGCCCGCCGGGCTTGAGGTCGGC
>JAGLTT010000143.1 GCA_023135135.1 Dehalococcoidales bacterium | reverse complement strand
AAATCGGCTCCTGCGCGGCCAGCAAGACCTGGCAGGCAATCGCCCCCTTCCCCGAGCTTGACGGCCTTTTCCTGGGATGGCAGGGGACCACGGGCGTCATTACCAAGATGGCCGTAAGCCTCTGGCCCAATCCGCCACATAACACGGCGGTGACCTTCATGGCCATGGACCTGGAAAGCGCCAATGAAATTCTCCAGGCTATAATACGGACGAGGATTCCCGACGACCTTATCGGCACGTCTTTCGCCCTGAACAAGGTCGGGATGGCCGCTTACGCTCACGAGAAAGCGCCCATGCACCCGGCGACATACAGGCTTCCCGATGAACCGGAGTTCGTCATAACGGCGGAGATTACGGGTAATACCGAAAATGAGCTCAACGCCAAGGTGGAAGCCGTCGGTGAAGCGGTCAAAGAAAGATGCCGGGACTGCAACTACACCGGCCCGGATACCATTCCCAGCACCACCGCCGCGTTCCCCATGCAGGCCCTGGGCGTGCTCAGTGCCGGAGGGGGGCTGATGTGGGTAGGGACCTACGGCCCCATGAGCCGGTGGCTGGAGACCGTAAAAAAGGGCTGCGAGCTCCAGGACAAATACGATATTACCCGCACCTGCTATACCCGCATCATGAACGAGGGGCACTTCGTGGGGTTGAGATGGATGCTCCCCTACGACAAGGGAGACCCCGACCTGGTACAGAGGATTAACGATTTGTGCGCGGAACAGCTCGACCTGGTACTGGAAACGGGCTATATACCCTACAAGACGCCGGTATGGGCGGTAAGGAGGCTGGAGAAACTGGTCGGCCCCGACTGGCTGAAACTGCACCGCAAGGTTAAGGAGATGCTGGACCCCAACAACATCATGAATCCCGGCAGGTGGGGGAAGCCCGGGGAGTAGCTGATTCGGACTAGATTAGGGAGGCAACCATGGTCCTCGACGAACTGAAGGAATGGCTCTACGGATGCACGCACTGCGGAACCTGTAAGAGTGTCCTGGAAACATTTACGCCCGTCTGTCCCGCCGGGGAAAAGTACCGGCTTGAGTCATATTATCCATCGGGTAAAATGCTGATAGCCAGGGGGTTTGTCAACGGCGTATTGAATCTGGATAACGACGACATCATGGAGAGGATATATGCCTGTACCGGCTGTCTTTCCTGCGAGCAGCAATGCGGCGTCTATCACCGCCAGCATATCTTTGAGATTATCCAGGCGCTGCGGACGGAAGCGGTGACTCAGGGGAACCTGAATCCGGCTTACATGATTATGGTGGATAGCTTAAAGAGGGATGATAACGTTTTCGGCAAACCGAAGTCGGAGCGGGGAGACTGGGCCAGGGACATGGGAATAAAGGACGCCGCGCAGGAAAAGGCGGACGTAGCCTATCATGCGGGCTGCATGGTTTCCTTTGACCCTGAGCTGTGGGAGGTGCCCCGGAGCGCTATCAGCCTCCTTAAAGCCGCCGGCGTGGATGTCGGCATCATGGGCGCGGAGGAGTCCTGCTGCGGCGGCCACGCTTATGAAATCGGCTACCTGGGGGAATTCACCAAGTACGCCGAACATTTTATAGAGACCTTCAACTCGCTGGGCGTGAGCCGGGTCGTTACCTCCTGCTCGGACGGCTACAGCACGTTTAAAAAGCTTTATCCTGGAGTAAATATCCCTGCGAAGTTCGACATGCTGCACATGGTGGAGTATATTGACCTTTTAATAAAGGATAAAAAACTCAACTTCACGAAAAAGGTGCCGATGAAAGTCACCTATCACGACCCCTGCCACCTGGGAAGGCATTTGGGGGACGACGGCGTTTACGAGCCTCCCCGCGACGTATTGAAGAACATACCGGGAATCGAGCTGGCGGAGATGGAACGCAACCGTGAAAATGCCTGGTGCTGCGGGGCCGGAGCCGGCGTCAGCCAGTCCAACCCGGATTTAGCCCTGTGGACAGCCAACGAAAGACTCAAGGAAGCAAAAGCCACCGGGGCAACAGCGCTGGTGACGAGCTGCCCCTGGTGCGAAAGGAATTTCAAGGACGCCGTTAAAGAGTACGGTGAAAAGATTGAAATTTACGACATTGCCGAGATAGCCCGAAAGGCGCTGTAAAGACATTTAACATGAAAATCAACGAGCAGATAAAATGTGTTGATTTCCCCTGTACGGATACCGATAATAACAGCTATGTCCTGCCATCCGTGGACATCGATGCTGAAAAAATCAGAATCGTGATGATTACGGAAGCTCCGCCGAATGATAAGGCGGACTACTTTTACGCCGCCGGCAACCCGTTTTATTTACAGACCACCCTCCAGGCATTCAAAGACGCCGGTGCCAGCGCAGCCTCCATGCAGGATATCCTCGACCTCGGAGTATATATCACCACGGCTGTTAAATGCGGCAAAACACAGTACGCCGTTTCGCCCGACACCATGAAAAACTGCTCGGAGTTGCTTGAAAAGGAAATAGCCCTTTTCCCTAACGTTAAAGCATTTATGCTCATGGGGGACGTGGCGATTAAAATGATGAATAATATCTGGAAAAATCAAACAGGGAAGAAGGTAATACCCGCGGGTTCCACGTACAAAATAAGGGGGCAGGCATACTATCTAGGAGATAAGAGAGTATTCCCCTCTTATACCCCGGCGGGTAAAAACTTCTTAATCGAGAAGTCGAAAAGGAGAATGGTTGCCGCGGATATCAGGGAGGCAATGAAGCTGATATAGCAACTCTATAATGACTATGAACCCATAAGGAGATAAATAATATGGCAGCGGAGAAAATGGAATGGATGGTCAGCGGCGGCATGACCGCCACGCCCTCACTTCTTTGCGGCGGCACGGACCGGCGATTTCTTATGGCTGGCCTGACACGCTTCCCTGACCAGGGAGATAAACCTCTCCGCCATGGGATGTTCGGGGGCATCGGCGCGAAGTACGGCATCCACCCCCACCAATAT
>JAGLTT010000142.1 GCA_023135135.1 Dehalococcoidales bacterium | reverse complement strand
GAGAATCTCGACGACACTGGTATCCCCCGAAATCGTTATGCTACTATATTTAGAGTATGAATGAACAGTGGTATAACCTGAGTCCGGACGAAGTCCTCATGGAACTCGACTCCAAACATGCCGGTCTGGAAATGGATGAGGCTAAATCACGGCTGCTGCAGTACGGCCCCAATCAGCTAGAAGGCAGGAAGAAAACCCCGCCGGTGCTGGTTTTTCTCAGGCAGTTCCTCAGCCCCCTTATCTACGTACTGCTTGTTGCCGTAGCAATCTCGTTTATCGTCGGGCATTTCATGGACGGCTGGGTAATACTCGGTGTCCTTATTTTAAATGCCGTCATCGGGTTGATGCAGGAAACACGCGCGGAGAAGGCTATGGAAGCTCTTATCCGGATGGCGGCGCCACAGGCCACGGTACGCCGCAACGGCATTGTCAGGAACATACCCGCCCGCGAAATCGTGCCCGGCGATATTTTACTCTTTGAGTCCGGCGACAAAGTGCCGGCCGACGCCAGGCTCATCGAAGCCTCCAACCTTAAAGTTAATGAAGCCACGCTTACCGGCGAGTCGGTGCCGGTGGATAAGCACACCAAACCGCTTCCGGGAGAACTATCGGTATCCGGGCGTAAGAACATGGTATTCATGGGGACGGTGGTCACCTATGGCCGCGCCACCGCAGTAGTTGTGAGAATCGGCATGGCTACCGAGATGGGTAAGATAGCCACCGGCATCCAGGAAGTCAAGCCGGAGAAGACCCCCCTGCAGAAGAGTATCAGCAAGCTGAGCCAGTATATTATCGGGCTTTTCCTCGGTATCTGTGTCCTGCTGGTAATCGTCGGGCTGCTCAGGGGTATGGAGTGGCTGGAAATATTCCTGCTGGCGGTCGCCGCGGCTGTTTCGGCGATTCCGGAAGGACTGCCGGCGGTGGTAACCGTGGTCCTGGCCATGGGAATGAGGTTCATGGCCAACCGTAATGCTGTTATACGCAGGCTGGTGGCGGTGGAGACGCTGGGGTCGGCTACGGTAATCTGTTCCGATAAGACCGGAACACTGACGTTGAACCAGATGACGGTGCGGCGGGTTTTTCTCGGCGGCCGCTGGGTAGAGGTTACCGGTGAAGGCTATATACCTGAAGGTGAATTCCGCGGTGACGAGCGGAGGCTGGTTACGGAGAATGAACCGGCTCTGGAGCTTCATCTGAGGATAGGCGCCCTCTGTAACGACTCCGTGCTGACGATGGAAGGCGAGCGGTCCTATAACATCTTCGGCGATCCTACCGAAGGCGCCCTGGTGGTGGCCGCCGCCAAGGCCGGGATTAACCGCGAAAAACTGGACAGGACATTTCCCCGCTTGGATGAAATTCCCTTCCAGAGTGAAAAATTCTACATGGCGACCCTTCATCCTTCACCGGGGAGTGAAGGGCGTGTCGCCTACGTTAAGGGTGCCCCCGAAAAGCTCCTTTCCCTGAGCAAGTATTGCTACAGGGGGAGTGAAATCGCGCCTCTGGAAGAGTCTGATATTCAGGTTATCCTGCAGGCCAACGACGCCATGGCCAGGGAAGCGATGAGGGTCATCGCCACGGCATATATTGAATTGCCCGCTGACCTCGAAGACCTGGAGGAAGAGCATATCGAGGGTAATCTGGTATTCGTCGGGCTATCGGGGATGGCCGACCCGCCGCGCGAGGAAGCCGGGGAAGCGATTCGACTCTGCAAGCAGGCCGGCATCAAGGTTATCATGATTACCGGCGATAATAAGGTCACGGCGGAGTCCATTGCCCGCCAACTTGAACTGCCGGAGGGTGGAGTAGTAACCGGTAACGAACTCCGCGAGATGAGCGACGAGGAACTGTTGGCACAGGTGGAAAGCGTCTCTGTTTTCGCACGAATCGAGCCCATTCAGAAACTGAGAATAGTCAATGCGCTGAAAAGCCGCGGACACGTTGTGGCCATGACCGGCGACGGCGTTAATGATGCCCCGGCCTTAAAAACGGCCAATATCGGCATCGCCATGGGTATTACCGGCACGGATGTCGCCAAGGAAGCCTGCGACATGACGCTGGCCGACGATAACTTCGCCTCGGTGGTGGCGGCGGTTGATGAGGGCAGGGCGATATTCAATCGATTAAGAAACGTTATCTTTTTACTGCTCAGCACGAATATCGGCGAGCTGCTGGCCCTGATTCTGTGCATTCTCTTCATCGGCAAAGCGCCGTTGCTGGCGGTGCAGATTATCTGGGTCAACCTGGTTACGGACACGGCCTCGGCCATCCCGATGGGACTGGAACCGAAGTCCGGCGACGAGCTCAAGCAGCCGCCCCGCCACCCCAGTGTGGGCATTCTTTACCCCGGTCAGGTATTCCGCATCATTGCCATGGCGGCATATATGGGGGTCGGCATTACCCTGATTTTCAACTGGGCCCAGGCGAGAATGCCTCTTGATGAAGCGCGTACCCTGGCTTTTTGCACGATGGTTACATTCGAGTGGTTCCGCGCCTTCAACGCCCGCTCGGACGAACGCACCGTCTTCAAGCTGGGCATTTTCCGTAACCGCTGGCTGGTGGGGGCCGTCTCGCTGGCTATTGTGCTTCAATTAGCCGTGGTTTATGTCCCGTTTCTCCAGAAGGCTTTCCGGACGGTACCTATGGGCATAGACAGGTGGGGTATTGCCATACTGGCCGGCGGCAGCCTGTTTATTATCGAGGAAACCCGCAAAGCCCTGTTCCCCAGGCTCTTCAGCCTCGGCAAGTGGCGGCCGGTGAAGTACCGCCGACTCCAGAAGCTGATGATATATCTGCGGAGCGGGCGTAAGAAAAGCCGCGCTAAATAATAGCTTGACACTCCTGAATGTTTGAATTACCCTGACAATAGATGAAGGCCATGAATCAGGGAGGTGGCAAGGATGGAAGAGCTTCAGTGGGATAAGGACAGTCTGTACAAACTCGTGCAATCCAAACTGGGCGACAGCCTGTT
>JAGLTT010000141.1 GCA_023135135.1 Dehalococcoidales bacterium | reverse complement strand
GGCGCAGGCTTCGTGGCCGGGAACCATCGGAACATCCTGCGGTATGTAGCCCAGCCAGACCGACGCGTCGGAGTGGCAGAATCCGCAGGCCAGCATTTTTACCTGTACCTCTTTCTCCCGGGGTTCCGCCAGTTCCAGCTCCTCAATTAACATTGGCACCCCGTATTCCCGTAAAACGGCAGCTTTAATCTTCATTCATCTCCTCCTGTTTTTCTCAAAGATCTGTTACCCGTTGTAGTACTGGATATCGGCATTCGGGTAGACGGCGACCTGTGCCCCGGATTTATGCCTCTCTTGAAGCAGCCTCAAAACATCACCCCAATCATGTACCAGGAACACTCTATCCGTATCTTCCAGATAGTTTTTACTGGAAAGCTCGGGATATTCACTGAAGATGATTATTCGGTTCACGTTCGACGGCGGTTTCATCCGTAATCTCAACTTCCCGCCGATATCATTCCCGAAAGGCCCCATGAGGTAGTGGGTAATCTGCCCTTCCGGCGCGTTGGCGATAAGAACGACGTCCCCGCCCTTCTGACTAACCGAGGGAAAGGCGACCAGCAGCCCGGAAATGGCCTCGTTGGCCTTGGCAAAGGTGTTGGCAATGACAATATCTTTGTCTCTAGCCGCAGGTGTGATATAGTGTGCTACAGCTTCTTCGAGGGCGGTGGCATAGGCCGGGGCGGGAGCGCCGGCGAATACAGCCGCCGTCTCTCCCCACATATTAACGACGGCATCAATTTTAACATCCAGTCCGACGATTTCCGCAACTTCGTTAATGTCCCGGCGGCGCGGATTATCTTTATAAACACCCATGCCGGTAACCGTATCTTTAACGCCTCCTGATTCCGAAGACACCTGGGGGGTGTGCATGGCTACTATCGCTCCATAGGACGCTACCCCCGGCAGTACTATCTTGCTGCCGCCGCCGAATCCGGCCATGATATGCGGCACAACGGAACCGATGCCTATTTTCAGGTCGCACTTCATTACCTCGGCATTTATGCGTACTTTAATACCGCTGGTGGTCGTTCCCGCGTACACGCATTTCCCGTACGGGGCATGATTATAGACCGGGAACCGCGCCAGGGCATCTTCGCCTAGCTTCTTCACGAAGTCGAGTCGATTCATTGCCTGGTGACAGCCGCAGGCGGCGATAAAGCGTATTTGACCGTCTTTAATGCCGGCGGCAGCCAGCTCTTCCAGGATATGGGGCACAATCTCCGCCGCCCGGGTGACCCGTGCCATGTCATCGAAGATGATAACCACCTCTTTTTTCCCGCGGGCGTATTCCCGCAGCGGTGGCATACCGATGAGCCCGGTGATAGCTTTCTTGATTTCGGCAGGTTTCAGAGGCGGTAGATTATACCCCGCCATGTTGCAGACCTCCACATCCCAGCTTTCTGGAAGGGAAATCTCTAGCTCTTTGACGCCATGCCAGGCGAGTTGCGGTAACTTAATCGTATTCAATGAGTCATAACTCCCTTACCGGACTTAAAATTGTGATACTAGACGCTCAGTCCCAGCGAATGTATGGCGAACTCATTATGCCCCAGCATCTCGGCCTTCGTTATCTTACCGGAGGCAACCTCGATAGTTTCCTGGAAAATCCGCTCGCCAATACTCTTCATCGACACTTCGCCCTCCAGTATGTCGCCGGCATTGATGTCTATATTGTCCTTCATACGCCGGTAGATTCCGCTATTGGATGAGACCTTTATCACCGGAGCAATGGGCGCCCCCAGCGGCGTTCCCCTTCCCGTGGTAAAAACGATGACCTGAGCGCCGGCGGCAATCAAGCCCGTGTTGCTGACGGCATCATGGGCCGGACCGTCCATGATTATCAATCCTTTTTCTATCGGCTTCTCCGCGTAATCCACCACCTGCCTGACGGTGGAAGTACCGCCTTTAAGAACCGCCCCCAGCGACTTTTCCTCGAGGGTGGTCAGCCCTCCTTCTTTGTTACCCGGCGACGGCTCCGAGGTACGAATATCCACTCCCGCCTTTTTTGCGATGGCTTCGGTAGCCGAGGTTATTTCCCGGATACGCTTTTCAACCGCCTCGCTGGCCGCCCTCCTGCACAGCGTATCTTCTGCGCCAATCAGTTCCGGCGTTTCCGTAAGCAAAACGGTGCCGCCTTCGTCTACCAGCATATCGGCGGCGACTCCCAAGGCAGGGTTGGCCGTCAGGCCCGACAGGGTATCCGAGCCGCCGCAGTTCGTGCCCACCATAAGCTCGGAGATATCCACCGGCTCACGCCTCGCCGCGGCCGCTTCCTCCAGCAGTCCGGCTGCCAGCGTCTTGCCTTTCTCGACCGTGGCGGTGGTACCGCCTTCGGCCTGGATGCTCAATATCTCAAACCGCTGACCCTCCTTAGTTATCTCTCCGGCTATCAGCTCCGGCGTGATTAACTCGCACCCGAGGCCGACCAGTAACACGCCGGCCACATTGGGATGGCTGCAGAAACCGACCATGGTTTTTATGATGTGTTCTTTCTCCTCGCCGAGGTGACCACAGCCGTGAGGATGGGCAACGCTGACCGTACCGGGTACGGCCCGGCTTATCATGTCGGCCACTGACGAGGCACAGATTACCGTGGGAAATACCAGTACGTGGTTTCGCGTCCCTACATTACCGTTCTTCCGGCGGTATCCCATGAAGTTCACGGCCTGTCCCCCCTCCCCCTCAAGCCTTCGACGTTGTGGATATGCACGTGCTCTCCCTTCTTGATGCTCGCCGTGGCCTGCCCGATTGTCTCCCCGTATTTAATTATCCTCTCACCCCGCCCGATATCCTTAAGGGCAAATTTATGCCCGAAGGGAATCGATTGCCGGAGTACTATATTTACCGCGCAATCCGCTACTTCAACGCCGATATTATCGCCGCTTTCCAGTGACCGTACCGCTGTGGCCACATTATCATTCTTATGTAACACGAGCGCACTTAGCGACACTGGTTACTCCTCCGCGCC
>JAGLTT010000140.1 GCA_023135135.1 Dehalococcoidales bacterium | reverse complement strand
CTGGCTGATGCTTCCGTCGCTTCCTTAACGGCCTTTACGGTTCTCTCCGCCGATTCTCTGGTAGCTGCTATCAGCGTTTCCGTTACTTCCCGCGCCGTTTTCACCGCAGCTTCAGCGGCCTGCTTGGTCTCTCTGCTTATCTCTTCAGCCCGGGCTATGGCCGCCTGGATTTCCTTCTCTGAAGATTCGGATGTCTCCCTGGTAGTGGTAATGGCGGCTTCAACAGCTTCCTGGATGACTCTCAATGATTCTTCGGCAGTCTCTTTGGCTGTCCTGCTTAACTCCTCGGCTTTGGCTACCGCCTCCCCGGATTCTTTCTGTGACGCCTCAATAGCTTCCTGAGCTACTCTGGCCGCTTCCTCGACAGTTGCTCTAGCCGTGCTCCCTATCTCCTCCATTCTGGCAACCGCTTCCCGATACTCGCTGGCCGATGTTTCAGCCTTTTCCCTGGCTTCTGTACTGATTTCTTCGGCTCTGGAAATTACCTCTCGTGATTTCTCCATCGATTCCTCGGAGGCTTCACGGGCGGTTCTAGCGGCTGCTTCCGAGGCCTCTTGGGCAGTTCTGGCAGCTTCCTCAGACGCCTCACGAGCTGACTGGGCGGACGCCTCGGACGACTCCCTGGCTTTTCTCCCCTCTTCCTCGGCCTGAACTATCACCTCCTGGATTTTCCTTTCCGATTCCTCGGCAGTCTCTCTGGCTGCCTGACTGATCTTATCAACCCTGGCTACCGCTTCCCAGAACTCCTTGGCGGATGAAGCTGCTTCGTCTTCGGCTTCCTCGCTTATCGCTTCCGTTCTGGCTATGGCCTCTTTTGAAGCTCTTAGTGAGGTTTCGGAAGCTTCTTTAGTTGTTTTAATGGCTGCTTCCGTCGCCGCTCGAGTCTCCCTGGCTATCTCTTCAGCCCGGCGTGATGTTTCCCGAGCAGCTTTCTGCGAGGCCTCACTGGACAGCTTGGCTTCCCGACCAATCGCTTCGATCCGGTTCATTGTTTCCTGAGATGACCTCTGCGCAGCCTCGGCAACTTCCTTGGCGACCTTACTTATTGTCTCCGCCCTGCCGGCCACTTCCTCAGCCGCTCTGGCGGCGACCTCGGCACCTTCACGGGTCGATTTACTCGTCTTTTCAGCCCGGCTCACCGTGTCCTTGGCGACTTTATTGGTTGCTTCAGCGGTATCCCTGGTTTCCCGGGCCATCTTATCCGCCCGGCTGGTGGCTTCTTTAGCCGCCTTAATTGATTCGTCGGCGGTTTCCTTGGCCGTCTTGACCGACACCTCGGCCATACTTACCGCTTCCTGTGCCGCTTCTCTGGCAGACTCGGATGTTTTTTTAGCTTCACGGCTCAACTCATCAACACGGCTCAGGCCCTCCTGGGACAGCATCAGCGCCGTTTCCGCGGCGTGCATTGCCTCGCTGCTTATCTTCTCAGCCCGCGTAATAGCCTCCTCAAACGCCTTTGACATCGCTTGCGCGGTTTCTTTCGGTCTCCTGGCAACTTCTTCCGCCCGGCTGATGGCTTCATTGGCGGCCTTTATCGCTTCCTCGGCAGCCTCCCTAGCCTCCTGGCTGATTTTCTCCGCCCGGCTAACCGCTTCCTGTGCCGCTCGGGATGCAGACTCAGCGGCTTCTGTGGAGATCTTGCCAATTTCCTCAGCCCGACGTGCCGCTTCCACGGCGGTTTTTGTTGATTTCTCGGATGCTTCTCTGGCCGCCCGACTCAGCGTTTCGGCGCGGGCTACCGCTTTTTCAAAGTCACCGATATTACCTTCTACATCTTCTATTAACTCAGGAGACATCAGTCAACCCTCTTTAGATAGTCCTATAAACAAATCCAGTATAGCATATTCTAGTATAGACTCATTAGTTTTTCAATATATATAATTGTAGTTTCCTGAGAAATAGTTATTATGTAATACACGACAATAGTACTAAAAGATATTGTACATGATACGGAAAGAACGATTGACATTCTTATGCCGTTATGCTAAAAATAGCATAACTCTATATCGTTGAGGTGTAATATGAAATTAGTGGTTGTTGGCTTAGGGCAATGTGGGGGTAGGATTGCTGATGAATTCGCTCGGCTCAACGGCAGAGCACGTAGCCGGCGTGGAATGACCATAATAACAGGCTGCTTTGCGGTCAATACGGATGCCGCCGATTTAAGCGGGTTATCCAGTATAAGTAAGGACCATCGCCACAGGATTCTCATCGGTGGTCGCAAGACCGGCGGCCACGGCGTCGGCAAAATCAACGAGCTCGGTGCCGAGATAGCCAGGGAAGATGCCGATAAAATAATTGACGCTATCAGGACCACCAAGAGGTTCTTTGAAACGGATGCCTTCCTGCTTATCGCCGGCTCGGCGGGCGGTACCGGCTCCGGTGCCATTTCCGTGATAACCCAGCACCTGAAAGAGCGCTATATCGACAAACCGATATGGAACCTGATTGTCCTTCCCTTCGAGCATGAAGAAACAACCGAGGAGAGGACCATGTTCAATGTGGCCACGTGCCTCAAGTCCTGCTATTCCGTCGCCGATGCTGTCTTTCTCGTCGATAATCAAAGGTACGTGCGGAAAGACTCGTCCATCCAGTCCAACATGTCCAAAATTAACAGCATGATAGCCGAGCCGTTTTATAACATGCTCTGCGCCGGCGAAGAGAAAAAGTCACGCTATATCGGTGCCAAGCTGCTCGATGCCGGTGACATTATCCAGACGGTGGTCGGCTGGACCATTATCGGTTACGGCAAGACCCAGGGTTCGCTGTTCAAGTGGCCTAACGAGTGGAGGAGCGACTTCCGCAAGAAGGGCACGGAAATCCAGAAGGGCATCCAGGCCATGGACGAGGCCATCAGCGAGCTATCCCTCAAGTGCAACCCCGCCGATTCACGGCGCGCCCTGTACCTGGTCTCCGGCCCTGCCAAGGAAATGAACATGGACATGGTCAAGGAAATCGGCGACTATATGAGAGATATCGCCCCTGAGGCTATTATAAGGAACGGTGATTACCCCAGGG
>JAGLTT010000014.1 GCA_023135135.1 Dehalococcoidales bacterium | reverse complement strand
CGGGCTACCGCGGTCTGCCAGCCGTCGATGAATCGAAGCTGGAAGACATGCTGCTGGCGGTCGCCGACTTCGTGACGCAATACCCGGTGGTCAAAGAGCTCGACCTCAATCCCGTTATCGCTTACGGCGACGGCGCTATCGCCGTGGATGCCAGGATAGTACTGGAAGACTCGGATTAGAATGTTAGAACCAGAAAAGCAGGAGAACCTAAATTCCATACTGGAGAACGCCGCCAGGCGTTTTGCCGATAAAACAGCCGTCCTCATGGGCGAGCGGCGGGTCTCCTTCGCCCGACTTAACGAGGATTCCAACCGGTTCGCCCACGCCCTGATATCAATGGGGGTGAAAAAGGGCGACCGCGTGGCCATGATACAGGCGAGCAACCCGGAGTTCGTAGCTGTCTTCTTCGGTATAATGAAGGCCGGTGGCATCGCCGTTCCCCTCGACTCCCGGTACGTTGCCGACGAACTGGACAGACTCTTTAACGACTGCCGCCCTAGGGTGCTGGTCGTCGAAAACCCGCCCCTGGAATCGCTGCTGCCAGCCCTGCCCCGGTTCGACTCCTTAGAGCACGTTATTACCTTCGACCCCGCTTATACAGGGCGATTCACCGACTATCACGAAATTCTCGCTAAATACCCTTCATCCGGCATAGATGTGCCCGTAGACCCGGAGGATATCGCCATTATTTCCTACACCGGCGGACCTACCCAGAAACCGCATGGCGTCGCCCTGTCCCACTACAGCGTCATCACCGAGGCCGTCAACTCCGCGTACGTATTCCAGCAGACCGATAAAGACGTGCTGATGCAGTTCGCCCTGCCCATGTACCACCAGTTCGGCCTGACCTCTGTGCTGATGGCGTCGATATACAAAGGCAGCACCGTGGTGGTGGTGCCGGGAACGGGACGCTCTATCGATAGCTTCATGGAGGCCGTGGAACGGGAAAAGGGCACGCTATATATGAGCGTCCCCTATATCTACTCCCTGATGATAAACGTCGCCCGCCGCGAAGGTATCAGGCACGATTTAAGCTCGTTGCGACTCTGCATTAGCGGCGGTGCCCCGCTGGAACCCGTAGTCATAAACCTGTTCAAGGAACTATATGGCTTTACCATACTCGATGTCTGGGGACAGACCGAGACCGTATCCCAGGCCACCGTAGCACCCATCGACGGCACGGGCAATATCGACTCGTCAGGTAAACCGATGCCCTGCTGGGAGATAAAAATATTCGATGAAAACGAGAACGAGTTACCCCCCGGACAGGAAGGGGAAATAGTCATCCGGGGTCCGGTGATGACCGGCTTTTACAACAAGCCCGAGGCCACCGCCAGAATCATAAGAAACGGCTGGCTGCATACCGGCGATATCGGCTGGATAGACGAAGACGGCTTTCTTTTCATCACCGGCCGCAAGAGAAGAATGCTTATCCTGAAGGGCCAGAATATCTTCCCGGATGATATCGAAGAAGTGCTGGCGGCTCACCCCGGGATAGCCGAGGTTAAGGTGATAGGGGTAATAGATATAGTACGGGGCGAGACGGTCAAAGCACTGGTGCGCTCGAAGCCGGGTGAAACGGTCACCGAACAGGAAATACGGCAGTACTGCCAGGGACGCATGGCCGATTACAAGCTGCCCAGGGAAATAGAGTTTGTGGATGTTATACCCGAGGAAATACCGAACTGGACCCGCCCGAAGGGTGTTAAAGCGGCCGACATCAGGTTAGAAGGAACAGGCTAGAGTTCCAGGCTACGATTATGCCGTAACCCGCCACCGCAATCCAGGTGGCGATTACCGCCACTCTGGGGAATCGCTTATAAATATCCCACAGGATAAAGGCGCATATCAGGGCGCCGACTATCTTCAGGATGATAAAACCGACGTCTCCCACCAGGGGCTGTAAAAAGGGGTTGGCTTCCCGCGCCCTTCCCCCGTTGACAAGCAATTCCGTTAGCAATCCGTCCAGGACGACGAATGCCACCAGCGTCACGAGAAGGTATTTCATCTTATTTCTGCCAATCGGCGAAAATATTCTCATAATAACAGATTAACCCTGATAGATTTTTACGCTCCTGGCTAGATAATAACCTTCAGCACCGACGGCAGGATGCGGAAACGCGCCGGCACCTGCCCCAGCAGTTCGCCGTCGGCCTGTAGCTGCATCGGCTGCGCCGACCTTATCTCAACTTCCTTCGCCCTCTTCATGGTCACCTTGGGATGGGTCAGATGAGTGCCCCGATATATACGCGGCAACGACCGGAGAAGGTCGGGCTTGCTGATATCACCTACCGTCATCACATCGAAATAGCCATCGTCAATACTGGCATGGGGCGCGGTGAACATTCCCCCGCCGCCATACCTGCCGTTGTTCATAACCACCGTGCAGACCCTTTTCTCCATTTCCTCTCCATCCACCACCAGGGTGATTTGTTTATTGCGGTACACCATAATAGTGGTGATGGTCGCGAGTAGATAGGAAAGCAGGCCGCCCAGCGCTTTAAACTGCCCCGTTGTCCGCTTTACTATTTCGGCATCGAAGCCCATGCCGGCGAAGTTAACGAAGAGTCGCTCCGCCCTTTGGCCGTTACTGGTATATTCCACGATACCGAGGTCAACGGTGAAACTTTTCGGCTGCAGAAAACACCGGCAGGCATCTTCATACCTTCTTGGGATACCAATGGTACGGATATAATCGCTGCCGGTCCCCGTGCTGACGATACCCAGCAGGGCATCTTCGATATTCCCGGCGGCGTACAGTCCGTTGACAACCTCGTTGATGGTGCCGTCGCCGCCCACGGAGACCACCATATTATAGCCGTTAGTAGCCGCTTCCCTGGCCAGCTCGATGGCATGTCCGGGGGCCTCGGTGATATCATGCTCGAAACGAAAACCCTGCCCCTTGAACAGGCTCATTATCTGCGGCCATAACCGGGCGGTTTTTCCGGCCCCGGCTACCGGGTTTACGATAACCTTAGCGTATGTTGAACTCAATATTCCCCTGCGCTCTTGAGTTATATGTATTTTTCATGTATTTCCCAAGAGTATACCACACTATCCGGCGTAATTACATTAAGAAAACATTAATTTACAATAAAGAAATTATAAGATTTTTAACTCCACTCGGCGGCTCCTGCCCATACACGCGCCATCTCCTGTGCCAGAAGCCTGTGCTCCGCCCTCTCCAGGCCCGGGTCGACCTGAAAGAGCTTTATCGCCTCGTTGCGCGCCAGTTCCAGCAGGGCAACATCGGAGATTTTAGCCATGCGAAGGTCGGGGAGCCCGCTCTGCCTTGTGCCGAAAAACTCGCCCGGCCCCCTCATCTTAAGGTCTGCCTCGGCCAGCTCGAACCCGTCCTGCGTGCTCTCGATTATGTCAAGTCGTTCCCGTGCCACTTCCGATGGATTTTCCGTCAGCAGCATGCAGTAGCTCTGCTCCCTGCCGCGCCCTACCCGACCCCGGAACTGGTGCAACTGGGAAAGGCCGAAACGGTCGGCGCTCTCTATCAGCATAACCGCGGCATTGGGTATATCTATGCCGACCTCTATAACCGGCGTGGAAACCAGGATATCCAGTTCGCCGCTGCGAAAGCTCTCCATGACCGCGTCCTTAGCGGCGGAAGAAAGCCTCCCGTGCAGCAGGCCGGACTTTAAATCAGGGAAGACCTCCCGTGAAAGGCGTTCGTACTCCACCACGGCCGCCTGGGCCATAATTACTTCCGATTCTTCAATCAGGGGACAGAGTATGAAGGCCTGGCGTCCCTCGTTTATCTGTTTTCGCACGAAGACGTAAGCACTTTCTCTCTGGTTGGGCTTGAGCCATTTGGTCTTTACCGTCTGCCTTCCCGGCGGCAGCTCATCGATTACCGAGAGGTCGAGGTCGCCGTACAGCGTCAGCGCCAGCGTCCGGGGAATCGGCGTGGCCGTCATCACCAGCATGTGCGGATTGAACCCCTTTTCCCGCAGCGCCGAGCGCTGCTCCACACCGAAACGGTGCTGCTCGTCCACCACCGCCAGCCCCAGCTTGTGGTACTCCACCCCCTTCTGAACGAGGGCATGCGTGCCGATAACTATATCTATATCCCCTTCGAGAATCTGTTTCTGAATCTGCTTTTTCCCGGCCTGCTTGATATCGCCGATAAGCAGCGCTACCTTCAAGGGTCGCTCCAGAAAGCCGGAGTAGCTCTTCAGATAACCTTCACCTTCCTCCTGCCCCAGCTTCGATAGAAGCTGGCAAATCGTAGCGAAATGCTGCTCGGCCAGAATCTCGGTAGGCGCCATGAAAGCCCCCTGGTAGCCGTTGTCCGCCGCCACCAGCAGGGCCGCCGTGGCCACCACCGTCTTACCGCTGCCCACCTCCCCCTGCAACAGCCGACTCATCGGCTTTGTCTGTCCCAGATCCGCCAGTATCTCTTTAAGGACCTTGTTCTGGGCGGCGGTTAAGGTAAAAGGCAGCGATTCTATAAATTTACCTACTGTCGGCAGCTTGATATCGAACGCATTACCCGGCCGGCTCTCCTGCCAATCACGCTTCTTGCTCATCACGCCGAGCTGCAGCAGAAAAAGTTCGTCGAAGGCCAGCCTCACCCGGGCTTTATCCTTGGTTGCTTCGTCTTCCGGATAGTGGGCCTGGCCGATAGCCGCGGGCAACTCTAACAGACCAAGGCGTTTTCGTAAAGCCGTCGGCAGGAAGTCGGTCACCTGCCCCGCCCACCGGTCGATAAACTCCTTCATCAGCTTCCTGACCTGCCGCGGCCGCAGTCCCGCCGTGAGCGGATAGACCGGCACCAGCCGGGCGGTATGCACCAGGTCCTGGCCTTCCATAATTTCCCACTCCGGCGATTGAAAGACATGGCGTCCCCGGAACAGGCTGACGCGGCCGCTGAGCATTATCCGGGCATTGGTGGTCAGCTTCTTCGCCAGGTACGGCTGGTTGAACCAGACCACCCGGATATTACCCGTTTCATCGCCCACGATAGCCTCGGTGCTGCGCCTGCCTCCCGGCCTGGTCTCCTGCGCCTGCCACACGTTGGCTACGATGGTCTGCTCCTCGCCCTCGGTAAGCTGCGAAATGAATTTCATCTTACTGTAATCGAGGTGGCGATGCGGGAAGAAATAGAGAAGGTCGCGTACCGTTTTCACACCCAGCTTCCCGAACTTGCTCGAAAAACTGGTGCTGATACCTTTAACGATGGTAACCGGCGAATCGAGGCCGGGTCCGCCTGTCGATGCCACTACTTTTTTCGCTTTCGGCGCTAACTTCTTTCGGGCTGGGGGTGCGGGAGGACTGGCGGCGGGTGTCTCAACAACACTATCCTTGCCTTCCATATCGTCCAGAAAGCCCAGGACATCCCGTGCCCAGTTACGGCGCTGCTCCGGCGTCATGGCGGCGTAGCTTGCCTTGAAAAGCTTGTGGAAACGCCCCAGCAGGCGGGGACTGACTACCGATTCCACGGCCTGGGCCGACCAGTTACGCAGAAACTTATCCAGTCCGCCGAACACGGCGGTATCGGCGTAGCTTTTCTGCTTTTCTAGGTCGAGGATTTTACGCAAAGACTCGGCGTTCATTTATAAAGTTCCCCCGCAACATTATAGCCAAAATACGGGGTAAAAAGCACGGCAAAATATTATATGGAGCTGAGTGTAGACTATTTATCGCCCAGCACGGCCACGAGTATAAGGCCGGGACCGGTGTGAGCACCGATAACCGGTGTCGTGCGGGAGCGGTAAATACGTTCTTTCGGAAAGATGGCACCCAACCTTTCCACCAGGTTGTCGACGTCTTCGGGGCAGGCGGCGCCTTCCACGGCCATTTCTTCGATATGGGAATAACCCGCCGCAAAGTCATAGAGAATGTCTATCGCCTTCGCCCGCGAACGGGCTCTCCCGGCCGGCTCAACCACGCCGTCTTTCAGAGTGATTACAGGGTTCACCTTCAGCATAGACCCCATCAAAGCCGCCGCCCTGCCGATTCGCCCTCCCCTTTTCAAGTATTCCAGTGTGTCGAAAGCGGCACGTATCTCGGCACGGGGAAGGTCACGGCGGACTATTTCCAGAATCTCGTCAAGGCTGGCCCCGGCCAACGCCGCCTGTGCCGCCCTGATGACAACAAAACCCTGCGCCATGACCGCGCACCCGGAATCTATAATCTCGATGCGGCTTCCGCCTTCCACGAGTTCGACGCTCTGCAGGGCAGCATTGTAGAGGCCGCTGAGCTTGGAGCTGAGCATGATGACCAGAATTTCGTCCGTCTCCTCGGCGAGTTTAGCGTAAGTCCTGGCGAATATATCCATTGAAGGCACCGAGGTAGACGGCTTGACCTTGCTGTTCACCAGCTTCTCGTAAAACTCATCGGTGGTGATATCGATGCCGTCACGATACGTCTCTTCTCCAAAGCGTAAAAGTACCGGAATAACGGAAATCCCCAGTTCTTTGATTACCTCGGCAGGGATATCAGCGACACTGTCGGTTACAATTTTTACTGGCAATTACTTCTTTTCTGCTTCCAGAATTGTCAACGCCAGGGCATTGGGGCCGGCATGTGTCCCGACGACAGGACTGATTACCGACCGGTAGATACGCTCTTTAGGGTAAATCTCGCCGAGGCGCTCGACCAGCTTATCGGCATCATCGGGAGTCGTGGCGTGCTCCACGGCCAGCCCCTCGATATTTGAGAAGCCGGCGGCAAGGTTATATAAATAGTCGAGTCCCGCGTTTAAAGAGCGCACCCTCGTTAACGGGGCCATCTCGCCGTCTTTTACGGTAAGTATCGGCTTTACCGATAACAACGAGCCTAAAAGCCCGCTGGCCTTGCCGATACGCCCCCCCTTGGCCAGGTACTTGAGGGTATCGAAATAGGCGAAGAGGTGTGACCGGGGTACGGCATTACGTGCCAGTTCCGCCGCTTTATCCAGATTCGCCCCGTCCTTAACAGCTTTGGCCACAGAAATAACTATCAACCCCATGGCCATGGCCACGGAAAGCGAATCAACTATTTCGATGCGGCACTTCCCTTCCACCATTTCCTTCGCCTGTGCCGCCGATTGATAGGTACCGCTGAGCTTGCTGGAGACGACTATCACCAGGATTTCGTCGGTCTCCTTGGCCAGAGCATTATATACCTCGAGGAAATCATTGGGTGTCGGCTGTGTCGTCGAAGGTAAGGCGGCTTCACTTACCAACCTACGGTAGAATTCCTCGGTGGTAATTTCCACCCTGTCTTTATAGACTGTCTCGCCGAAACGCACGTACAACGGCACCACGGTAATCCCCAGCTCGCCGGCCAGGTCACTGGTAATGTCGGATAAAGAATCGGTAACTATTTTCACTGCCATTCCCTTATACCACCTTTCTACTCAATTGATATGATATAGCTATAATGCGGTTGACCGCCGCGAATCGATTCTACCTGTAAGTGAGGGTATTTCTCCATGATACCGGCATTAATTTGCTCGGTTTCCTCCGCTTCGGCATCTTCCCCGAAGTATATGGTAATCACCTCGGCCTTTTCCAGGCCCAGCCTGGACAGAAGCTGATTAATAACGTCGAGGTTGGTATCGCCCACCGCGATAAGTTCGCCGTCAAGCAGGCCGATGGGCTGTTTGCGCTTGATTTTCAGACCGTTTATCTTGGTGGCGCGCACCGAGCGGGTAACCTCGATAGTCTTTACCGATGATAGAGCCTTTTCCATAATCTCGGCGTTCGTATTGAACTCCGCCTCGTAGTCGAACGACAGGAGCGCTACCACGCCCTGCGGTATTGTCTTGGTGGGCACTACCATGATTTTCTTCTCGGTCAGTGACTGCACCTGGTTAGCGGTAGCTATGATATTTTTATTATTGGGCAGAATGATAATTTTATCGGAAAATGTCGCCTCCACCACCTGGAGGATGTCCTTGGTGCTCGGATTCATCGTCTGGCCCCCGGGCACGACGGCGGCTACTCCCAGGCTGCCGAAGACATCGGTCAGGCCGTCTCCGGCGGCTACGGCGATAACAGCGGTATCGGTGGTGGGCATCCTCTCTTTCTGCATTTCCAGGAAGTCCTGGTGCTGCTCGTCCATGTTCCGGACGCTCACCTGGTGCATGGTCCCCAGCTTGGCGGCAAACTGGAGGATATTGCCGGGCGTCAGCGTATGGATGTGAATGCGCACCGCCGAGTCGTCGCCGACGACAATCAGCGATTCGCCTTTCTTTAACAGCCTCTTTTTAATAACATCCGGATCCAGTTCCTCTCCCTTGAGCAGGAACTCGGTACAATATCCGTACGGTACTTCATCAATGGCAATAGACTGCGGCTGTGAAACAACATGGGGTATGTCGCTGACGATTATCTGAGGCTTACGCAGGCGCATCAGTTCCGTTTCGCCCCGGAGATATTGCAGGGCGCCCTCCAGAATCGTGTAGACGCCCTGTCCTCCGGCATCAACTACCCCGGCATCTTTCAATACCTTAAGAAGCATCGGCGTATTGCTTACGGAATCACCGGCAGCACTTACCGTAGCTTCCAGTACCGATATGATATCTTCGTTGCCGGCGTCAACCTGCGCCTGGGCAGCTGCCGCCGCGTCTTTCATGACGGTAAGCATGGTACCCTCGACCGGATTGCTTACTCCTTTATAGGCAATCTGCGCTGATAGTTGTAAGGCCGCGGCCAGTTCGGCGGCGGTAAAGCTCTCCTTATCTTCCAGTCCCTGCGCCAGTCCGCGCCACATCTGCGACAGGATAACGCCGCTGTTACCGCGCGCTCCCATCAGGGCGCCCCGGGCCATGGCATGGGCTACGCCTGCAGCGCTGTTGTCAGGGGCCCGGTAGGCCTCGTCCATCGTCGAGCGCATGGTCAGCATCATATTCGTTCCGGTATCACCATCCGGCACCGGAAAAACGTTCAGCGCGTCAATATCGGCGGAACTCTTCTCCAACCATGAGGTAGCCGCCGAAAACATGTCTCTCATGTCCTGCCCGGCTACAGAATTAATTTGGCTCATATTCCACCACCCTTGCCAGATAACTCAGATTTACGTCTCCCCTCAAGGATGCACTTCTTGCTAAATCTTAATGCACTATGTTACTATGTATTAGTAAATAATGCAATAGCCCTTCCGGTATTCAAAGGAGTCAGAATTTGAAGTGCGATCTATGCGGGAAAACACCACAGTTCGGCCATAATGTAAGTCACTCGAAGCGCCGTACCAACCGCCGCTGGATACCCAACATCCATCCCGCAACGGTTAATATTGATGGTCAGGCAAAAAGACTTAACCTGTGCACCAGGTGCCTGCGCACTCAGCATAAGGTCGCTAACGCTTAACACCCCCCGCACCCAACCGGACAATCCTCTTCATCAAACTTCTATTATCTTACGTGCTTTGGCCAGCGCCTGCTTGACACGCTTCGGGGCTGTCCCCCCGACCACATCTCTGGCGGCCAGGGACGACTTTATACTGATTTTGCGGACATTCTCCCCAAATAGCGGCGAGAATTTCTTATATTCATTAATGCTGAGTTCGGCGAAGGATTTACCCTTTTTCGCGGTATAGCTTACCAGCTTTCCGACGATTTCATGCGCCTTGCGGAAGGACTCTCCCCTTTTAACCAGGTAGTCGGCCAAATCCGTCGCCAGGATATAGCCGCGTTCGACAGCCTTTGAAGTATTTTCCGCCTTGACTTTGAGCGTCCTCACCATGCCCACCATGACCTCCAGCGTCGAGAGCAGTGTATCCACCGTATCGAATAGCCCCTGTTTATCTTCCTGCATATCCCGGTTATAGGCGAGGGGCAGCCCTTTCATCGTCGTCAGGAGGGCTATCAGGCTGCCGTAGACCCGCCCCGTCTTACCGCGAGCCAGTTCGGCCACGTCCGGGTTCTTCTTCTGGGGCATGATGCTGCTGCCGGTGGCATATGCTTCGTCAAGCTCAATAAAGTCGAACTCCGCCGAAGACCATACCACGATTTCCTCGGCAAGTCGCGAAATGTGCATCATGCAGATACTGGCCGCCGCCTCGTACTCCAGAATAAAATCGCGGTCGGATACGGCGTCCAGGCTGTTCCGGCTTACCTGACTGAAGCCCAGTTCTTTCGCCAGGAATTCTCTATCGATATCGTAGGCGACTCCCGCCAGCGCTCCGCTGCCCAGCGGCAGAACATCGACCCTCTTAAGACAGTCATTAAAACGCTCGATATCACGCTGGAGCATCTCGAAGTAGGCCAGGAGATGATGCGCCAGCAGCACCGGCTGTGCCACCTGCAAATGGGTGTAACCGGGCATGACCACTTCTATATTGGCTTCGGCAAGGTCGAGTAGCGCCCGCTGAAAATTTCTTAATCCGTTTAATGTATCAACGATTGCTTCCCCGGTGAAAAGCCGCATATCCAGGGCTACCTGGTCGTTGCGCGAGCGGGCGGTATGCAGTTTACGCCCCACCTCCCCTGCTTTCTCGATAAGGCGGGACTCAATCGTCATGTGGATATCTTCCAGCTCCGCCTTGAACTCAAATTTCCCCTTTTCTATCTCCTGCCGGATAGCTTCCAGCCCGTTAATAATTTGAGTGGCCTCATCATCCGTGATGATGCCCTGCCTGGTGAGCATTTTAGCGTGGGCGATGCTGCCGTCAATGTCCTGCTGATACAATCTATGGTCGAAGGGGAGCGAGGCGGTGTATTGCGCTACCGCTTTATCAGCCGGTTTGCTGAATCTACCCCTGATATGACTCATGCTATTCTTCCTCTGACCCCGGGGGCCCCATGATGCTCAGCGGGCCTTCCTTATCCCCCAGTAGCTGTATCTGGGCTTGAGTCTTGACCGGCAGCCCCCAGAGATGTATAAAGCCTTCGGCGGCTTTCTGGTCGAACTGGTCGCCCTTATCATAGGTTGCCAGGGCCAGATTGTAAAGCGACCACGGCGATTTCCGCCCCAC
>JAGLTT010000139.1 GCA_023135135.1 Dehalococcoidales bacterium | reverse complement strand
GCAAAAATATTAGTATCAATAGACATTACGGTGGGGTGGGGCGTAAGCTTGCGGGATAAGCCGCAGGTGATACGGGGTGGCCCCGCCTACGCTAAAGCTACGGCGGGCAAGCTGGGTGGGAAAAGATAACACAGAAGGGGGGATAAGGGGGGACGGATTGCTTCGCGGTGCTCGCAATGACAGGGGATAAACCCCCTCACGAACAAAGATTTGACAGGGCATATAAAAGTATGGTATAATATATGCACAATCAAAAAAGCTGATACCCCTCAGGCGAGGGGTTTTTTAGTTTTCGGGGTCTATAAAATCCCGGCGATTCCCTTATTGTACGGCTCTTTGATGATGCCGTTCTCGGTGATGATGGCGGTGATATATTCGTGGGGGGTGACATCGAAGGCGGGGTTGGCGGCGGCAACGCCCTCCGGGGCGACGGGCACGCCCTGGATATGGGTCACTTCCTCGGCGCTGCGCTCCTCGATGGGGATTTCCTCTCCGGTTTTCAGTGAGGGGTCGATGGTGGAGGTAGGGGCGGCGATGTAGAACGGGATATTATTCTCTTTAGCCAGCACCGCCAGCGTGTAAGTGCCGATTTTGTTGGCGGCATCCCCGTTGGCGACGATACGGTCGGCGCCGGTAATGACGCAGTTGACCTTCCCCGTCCTCATAAAGTGCCCGGCCATGTTATCCGTAATCAGGGTAACCGGCACGCCGGCCTTTTGAAGCTCCCAGGTGGTCAGCCGCGCCCCCTGTAAAAGCGGGCGGGTCTCGTCCGCCAGTACTTTAACGTTTTTCCCCTGCTTATGCGCCGTGATGATAACGCCCAGAGCCGTGCCGTAGCCGGACGCGGCCAGCGGCCCCGTGTTGCAGTGGGTCAGTACCGTCCAGCCGTCCTTAATAAGCTCGGCGCCGAATTCGCTGATACGTTCGGTGGCGTCCGCTTCTTCTTTGTGTATTTTTGAAGCCTCGTCGACGAGCGTTTTTTTTATATACATGACGTTTTCACCCGAGTCGGCCACTTTCTTCATACGCTCCAGGGCGAAAAACAGGTTGCGGGCGGTGGGACGGGTAGCGGCGATGGCATCGATAACGCCTTGCAGCTTCTCCAGGAACTCGTCCCTGGCCGCAGGTTCGATTTTACTTGCCCCCAGGGCCACAGCGTAGGCTCCAGCTATACCGATGGCCGGGGCGCCCCTTATTTTCAATTCCATGATGGCTGAGGCGACTTCCCGGTAGTTGTCGAGCTCCAGGTAGACTTCATCCCCGGGTAGCCGGGTCTGGTCGATTATCCTGACCCTATCGCCGAGCCACTCTATAGGAAGGTTATCCATTTATGAACCTCACGCCTTCAGAACCCTCCTTTAGCTTATGTTATGTTGTTTTTCCCATTGCTCACGTTCCAGTTCCATGAGCAGGAAATCATGGCCGTTGCGTCTCATTTCTCCGCACGATGTGAAGCCGCATTTCTGAAAGCATTTCTGTGCCCGCAGGTTCCAGTGCAGGGTCTTCAGGTAGAGGCGCTTGAGACTGGTCGTCAGGAAGACATGGTCGACCATCGCACTGACGGCATCGGCTCCGTAGCCCTTATCCCAGTAATCACGGTCGCCTATGATGATGCCCAACTGCGCTTCATTCTTCTTTTCATCGATATCATAGCAGGTACAGTTGCCGATATGCCTGCCTTCGAGGGTTTCCACGGCTAAAGGGTATTTATTGAATTTGGGGCGGTGTATCTCGGTGGCGTAGTCCAGCAGGTAGACGGAAAAGGGCATGATAAGTGTCGGGGCCGCATCCAGTTTGGCCAGCTCCGCGTCCGATTGCCATTTGTAGTCGTTGCGGACGTCGCCCAGCTTTTTTTTACGGAGCTTGACCTTGCTCCCGGTCCTTCCCTGAAGGACGTTACCCCTCAGGGATTTAAATACTGCCAGGGTAGTACTCTTCCGTAACTTCATAGCTGACGAAAAACGTGATTTATTTCTTCAATCCTCGTCTTCCTCGTCCTCCTCGCCGCGTTCCCATATCGGCTCGGTGAAGTAGTCGATATATTCTTCCATAGCCTGGGCGGCTACCTGCTTGATTCTCTCCCCGGCCTCCACGGCCATCTTGCCCAGCTCTGTGAAGTCGATTTTAACCTCCAGCATGATTGCCAGGACTTTCAACACGGCCAGCCCCGCCATGGGATTGGGCACGCGACTGGCGTAAACGGGCACCTCTCCCAGCAGGCAGATGCCGTCGATTTCCCTCTCCTTGGCCACGCCCAGCAGCAGGCCGTTGAGTCCCGCGATTTGCAGGTTGCTGGAATACTCAAGGTCGAAATTTTTCAAATCGGCGTTTACGAGGTGGTTGGTGGCAACGCCCCAGACCTTGGGGGGCTCGGTATGGTGGATGCGGGTAATGGCCGCCGCACAGGTGTAAACCCGCTCAACCCCGAACCTGCTCCCCGCGTCCAGGACGCAGTTAGCCAGCTCGTAGCCCTTGGAAGCCGGCTGGTCGTCGCCGATGAACAGTATCAAATCATTGCCGTCGTCATTTTTCCAGTAGTAGAACTGGCTCTGGGGGAAATTGGGCTCATCTACCACGTTGTCCTTGACGGTCACGCCGATGGGGTCGAAGAAGTAGGAAGCCTCCAGGTAGCCCAGTTCTTTAAAGGGAAGTTTGGCTTTGAGATAGTTGGCGATAATCATGGCGACGTTGCCGATGCCGGGCCAGGCCGCCAGCAGGTTCGGCGCGCGGAGCCTGGGACGGGCATGGATTTTAATGATATTGTTCATTTTTTACCTCTCCTTTACCCCTTGCTCGAAACGGAAATCCCTTTACAGTAAAGCGGCGGGGTCTGGAGGAAGCCGCTTATCCACCGCGCCTCGCTGCCGATGGCGGCTATATCTTTGAGCATTTTGTAGATATTGCCGGAGACCATCGTATCCTTCACCCTGCCCACTATTTTACCATTTTCCACCTTGTAGCCGAGTAATACATTGCCGCTGAAATCGCCGCCGAGGATATTGCCCTGCTCCGCGCCCAT
>JAGLTT010000138.1 GCA_023135135.1 Dehalococcoidales bacterium | reverse complement strand
AAAAAGGAGTAAATCGTGAAGGTTATTTTTATCGAGGATGTCCCCAACGTCGCCAGGGTCGGACAGACCAGGGTAGTTGCCGATGGCTTCGCCCGGAACTACCTGTTGCCCCGCAAGCTGGCTGTCATCGCCAATTCGCAGGCCGCGGTGGCGATGGAGTCGCAACTGAAGAAGAAAATCAAACAGCGTGAGCTTGAAGAAGCCGAGATGGCTCAGATAGCGGAAAAATTGAGTGGCGTGGAAATTACCCTCAAGGCCAGGGTAGGAGAAAGCGAGAAGCTTTATGGTTCGGTTACCAGCGCCGATATCGCCGAGGAACTGGCTAAGAGCGCCGGCTATGAGGTAGATAAGAAGAAAATAGAAATGGCCGAGCCGATTCGCCAGCTTGGCAGTCACGACGTAACCGTCAGGTACACTCATGATATTACAGCCGTCATTAAGGTTAACGTAATATCGGACGAAGTGGTGGAAGAGAAGCCGGAGAAAGCAGAGAAGGCGGAAAAGAAGACTAAGGCAAAGAAGACCAAGAAGACGAAGAAAGCGGAAGCTAAAGCTGAGGAAGCTAGGGTAGAAGAAACTGAGACTAAGATAGAAGTGGCGGAAGAGAAACCGGAGAAGGCCGCAAAGAAAGAGAAAAAGACCAGGGCGAAATCAACGAAGAAGACGAAGAAAGCGGAAGCTAAAGCTGAGGAAACTAAGGTAGAAGAAACTGAGGCTAAGGTAGAAGAGCCGGAAGCTACGGCTGAAGAACCCGAAGCTAAGGTAGAAGAACCCGAAGCTGTTTCGGAAGAAGTCGAGGCTATAGAAGAAGAGTTGGACGCAAAGGAGTAAGACCCGCATGAATGATGTCAGGCTCCCGCCGAATGATAATGATGCTGAAGAAGCGGTTATCGGCTCGCTGCTGATTGACGGCACGGCCATTTTCCAGATTGCCGACTTTCTTCAGCCGGCGGACTTCTACTTTGAACAGAACCAGGGGCTTTACGACGCCTGCATGGAGCTATTTAAGCGTGATGAAGCCATCAACCAGGTTACCCTGGCGCAGGAGCTTTCCCGGCAGAATCGACTTGAGTCCTGCGGGGGCGCCGCCCGGCTCAGCTATCTGATATCCGTCTGCCCCACCTCCCTGGATATTGAGTACTACGCCCGCATTGTCTACCGGCTCTCGGTAATGCGCCAGATGATAGCCGCCGGCGACCGTATCTCGGCCATCGGCTATGAGGCCGGCCCGGATACCGAGGACAGTCTGGCGAAGGCCGAAAGCGTGCTGTTCAAGCTGCGTCGCGGCGGGGGCACCGGCGACCTTACTCATATCCGGCAGGTGCTGGATAAGTATTTCGAGGTGGCACCGCCGATAGGGGACGAGAAAGCCGAGCAACTGCCTTACGTACTCTCCAGCTTTCCCGGCTTGGACGAATTTTTAGGCGGTTTCCAGCGGGCCGACCTCATAATTATCGCCGGCCGGCCCAGCATGGGCAAGACCAGCCTGACGTTGAACATCGCCCGTAATGCCGCCGTCGAACACCGCGCCTGTGTCGCCCTCGTCAGCGCGGAGATGGCGCGCGACTCCCTGGTTATGCGCCTGCTGTCCAGTGAATCCGGTGTTAATTCCCGTCGCCTGCGTTTTGGACAGCATACGGATGAAAATGAGGAAAGGCGGGTCATGGAAGCCATCGGCGTCCTCTCGGAAGCGCCCCTTTATGTTGATGATACCCCGATGCTCCGTATGGCGGAGATGCGCAGCAAGGCGCTCCGCCTCAACTACCAGCACGGTATTGATATGGTCATTATCGACTATCTTCAGCTGATGCAGGGGGAGGGAGTCAGGGGCGAGAACCGGGTGCAGGAAATCAGCTATATCTCACGCTCGCTCAAGGCGCTGGCCCGCGAGCTTAACGCCCCGGTGCTGGCGGTATCGCAGCTCAGCCGTGCCGTGGAATGGCGCGCCTCACACGAGCCCCAGCTTTCCGACCTCCGTGAAAGCGGCAGCATCGAGCAGGACGCGGATGTCGTCATCTTTATCTATCGTGACGAGTATTACTACAAGACTGAAGAGGAATGGATTGCCGCCCACCCCGACCGTGAATACCCCCGTGAGGAAGCCGATGTTATTATCGCCAAGCACCGCAACGGGCCGACCGGCCGGATAAAGATGCGTTTCCGGCATAATCTGGCCAAGTTCGAAAGCCTCGGCAGCGTGGAGCCGACTTTGCTATGAAAGAGTTTCAGGGATTCCCCGCCAGGATGGAATTTACCTCCATCCCCAACGTCTTTTTCAGCAGCCTGCTGCCCCGGATAACCGACATGGCTGAACTGAAAACTACCCTTCACGTTATCGCCGTCCTCTACCGAAAGAAGGGGCATCCGCGCTACGTGAGCTGCGGCGAACTGCTGGCGAATACCGGCCTGATGGACGGCCTCAAGGCTATCGGGGGTTCGCCCGAAGAGGCGCTGCGTCGCGCTCTGAAAATGGCCGCCGAACGCGGTACTTTTATCCGTCTGGCGCTGGATAAGGACGGCGATTCCGAGGATGTCTATTTTCTGAATAGCGTGTCCGACCGTCAAACGGTGGCTAAAATCGAGAGCGGCGAGCTCAAGCTGGCCGGACTGAAAGCCTCCCGGCAAACTTACGTGGAAACCGGGGAGCTGCCGGACATTTTCACGCTTTACGAGCAGAATATCGGCATGCTGACCCCCATGATTGCCGATGAGCTCCGCGACGCCGAGAATCAGTACCCCCAGGACTGGATTCGGGATGCCATTAAGGAAGCCGTGCTCCATAACAAACGGAGTATTAAATATATTGCTAAAATTTTAGAGAACTGGTCGGTAGAAGGCAGGAGTGATGGAACATATCAGCGAGATTCTAAAAAGACAGACCCGGACAGGTTCATCAAAGGAAAGTACGGACACATGGTCCAGCGATGATGAAGAGGCCCCGGCAGCCTCTGACTGTCCTGTCTGCAGGGGCGCTGGCATTGTTCATCCCCGTTTACCCTCGGGCGAGCCGGACTACAGCCG
>JAGLTT010000137.1 GCA_023135135.1 Dehalococcoidales bacterium | reverse complement strand
CCGGCGGAAATCCCTGATAACCGATACTGAAAGGGGAAGTTATTTTCGACGTAGAAATTCAGGTCGGCGTTAGCTGACTGTCTTACCCCCTGATTCTTGATAGTCACCGTGAAGATTACGTTGTGGGCTATCAATGGTGTCGTCGGTGACCACGAAATACTCTGGATGATAAGGTCCGGGGTAAGGGCGGGCAGGGTTACCGAGGCGGTATTATTGGTATCGTCTGTCTCCGTAAGTGTGTCGGTGGCATCAGCAACCGCTTTGAACGTGTGAGCAGCTCCCCCGATAACTTGCGAAAATGTCTTGGTGGTTGTGGCGCCGGGATTAAGCCGGCCGATATTGACAATGTCCTGGTAGACATCGTCAATATAATAGGCCAGCAGAGAATTGGCGGCTGTGCCGCTCCCCTGGTTCCTGACGGTCACGGTAAACGTTACGTTGCCGCTTTCTGTGCGGGCTTCCGGCAACCACGTTATCGGGTCGATAACAAGGTCGGGGGTGGCGGTTGCGTAGTTTACCATCTTATAATTGTTCGTCTCATTACTCTCGTCGATTTGATTCAATACGTCGGCAACTGCTCCTACGGCGTGCGAGCCTGATAATGCTGCCCATGTATAGGTTACGTTAGCGCTATACCCGGGGACCATCGGCATGACCAGTTGCTTTATTCTGGGGTTCCCGTCGATGTATAAATTCACATAAAATGCGGCAGCCCGGTAATTACCTCTGTTTGTGACAGTCACTGTAAAGGTTACCGTATCGCCGGTTGACGGATTTTCCGGTGTCCAGATTATCTCGTCGATTGCGAGGTCGGCGGCAAAGACGGAGAAAGCATATATTTTTTCATTATTAGTCTCGTTCGCCTCGGTAATTCTATCGTCATAGTCAATGACTGCCTTGATAGTGTGTGAGCCCGCCTGCGCCTGCCAGTTAATGGTATTTGTAATGGTAGTATTAGCGCCTATCTGGTTGACATAATCAGTCTCGAGAAAAATGTCATTGATGTAGTAGGTGATAAGAGAAGAGTCGGCCTGGCTCTCTCCCTGGTTCCTGATGGTCATGGTGAATGTCACCATATCCCCGATTACCGGCGCTTCCGGCGACAAGGAAATCGATTCGATAATCAGGTCGGGCTCATCGGTAGATTGGGCAAACGCCTTGTTATCGCCTGGTATTACGGCAGGGGCTGATAAGCCTGCCAGTAGACACAGTATTACCAGCGCACCGGGCCAGACCCGGAGTTTGTAGATGCTCATAGGTTCAACCTTCACGTGTCGGCTGATTATAGAATAACCTGATGAGCACGGGGACGATTGGGCTTTAGCATGGGTTTAGGAATGGTGTTATCCCCCATTTTGCGGGGTGCTGGATGGAAAATTACCGGCGGTGATTGAAAGAAATACTCTCTCCCATCGAGGGAGAGGGATTCAGGTATTTTCACAGAAATGACTGAGTAGGGCTAGATTTTTCTACCCGACTCAGCCCAGTATTTTTCCCGTAGCTCCCGCTTCATTATCTTCCCGGCGGCATTCTTGGGCAGGGAATCCATGAACTCTACCGATTTGGGGGCTTTGTAGCCGGCCAGGTTCTTCTTGCAGAGGGCAATCAGTTCCTCGGCGGTGCAGCTGGCGTCCTGCTTCAGGCAGATGACGGCATGTACTTTTTCCACCCAGTACGGGTCGGGGATGCCGATTACCGCCGCTTCGTGAACGTCGGGGTGCTGGTAGAGAATTTCCTCCACCTCTCTGGGAAAAACGTTCTCGCCGCCGGTGATAATCATGTCCTTTTTACGGTCGACGATGTAAACGTAACCGTTTTCATCATAGCAGCCGATATCGCCGGTATGCAGCCAGCCGTCGACGACGGTTTTGCTGGTGTCTTCGGGTTTCTTCCAGTATTCCAGCATGTTGTGCTTGCTGCGGACAATAATTTCGCCCATTTCACCGGGGTTCAAGTCTTTACCTTTGTCGTCCACGATTCTGACCTGCACGCCGATATCCGGCTGGCCGGTAGAAGTGAGTATCTTTTCCTCCGGTTTCCCCAGCGCTTCGTGGTCTTCTTTAGAAAGGTGGCAGATGGCCGGGCCGCTTTCGCTCTGTCCGTAGCCCTGCCCGAAGACGTTCCCGAAGGTCGCCAGGCCTCTTTTCAGTACTTCCAGGGGCATGGGGGAACCGCCATACCAGATAAACTTGAGACTGCTGACATCGTATTTCTGAATATCGGGCACGGCGAGCATGGCTACCAGGTGGGTCGGCACTATTGATATATGGGTGGCCTTTTCATCCTGAATTAGCTGTAGGGCAACCGCCGGGTCGAAATTTTTCATAATGACGTTGCAGGCGCCAAGATAGATGAGAGAGCGAACCATGGTGTCTCCGGCGATGTGGAACATGGGCGATACCTGGATATGCCTGTCGTCAGGCTGGATGCTCTGGTTGATAATGTAGATGCGGCAGTCGTCCCAGGCCTCGCGGTGGGAATACACTGCGCCCCGTGGTACGCCGGTGGTACCGCTGGTATAAATAATAAAGGATTTATCGTCTTCGTCAACCTGTACGTCGGGTTCTTCCGTAGGGTTGGAATTATACAGGTCCTGGATGAAAGTCATATCGGGGGCGCTTTCTTCGAGGGATACGTAATGTTTGACTCCGGGTGTTTTGGAACGTAGCGACTCGGTGGCGGCTAACAGTTCCTGACCGATGAAAAGGGTATTGGCTTCCGAGTAGTTAATGAGGTAGTCCAGTTCCTTGGCGCTGAGCCTGGGATTGAAACGCGATAGTATGTAGCCGCCCTTCATCGCCGCCCCATAAACGATAGCATAGTCGAGGCAGTTCCAGGACAGGATGCCGATGGAGTCTCCCTTTCTAATGCCGAGTCCCTGCAGCGCGTGTACCAGGCTGTTTACTTTAGCGTTGAACTCGGCGTAGGTTAACCTCTGTTCCCCGTAGATATAGGCCTCCTTGTCCGGGCGAAGGAGGGAGTGTCTGTGGATGATATAGGCGAAGGTGCCTATTTTATACCGGGAA
>JAGLTT010000136.1 GCA_023135135.1 Dehalococcoidales bacterium | reverse complement strand
ACTTCGACGGCGACCAGATGGCGGTACATGTGCCGCTGTCCCGGGCCGCCGTTAAAGAAGCCAGGGATATGATGATGAGTCACCACAATATACTGCTACCCAGCAGCGGCGAACCAACGGTAACGCCGACCCTGGACATGGTGCTCGGCTGCTACTACCTGACGACTATCCGTCACGAGGGTAAAGAAAACGGCAAATTCTTCGGCAGCTTTGAAGAAGCCAAGCTCGCTTATGAATTCGGTGCTGTCGACCTGAGAGAAGAAATTAAAGTCAGGAACAAGGAAACGGGCGAGAGAGTTAAGACCAGTGTCGGCCGCCTCCTCTTTAATGAGGTACTGCCTGCGGAGCTGGGCTTTTTCAATAAAATAATCGATAAATCCACTTTAAAACAAATAGCCACAAAATGCTGTAAATTGCTGCCCGATGAAGAGACCGGCAAGGTACTGGATAGCATCAAGAGTCTCGGCTTCCACTATGCCTCCCGGTCGGGAATAACCATAGCCATGAACGATATTAAAGTCCCGGCGAGCAAACCCCAGATGCTTGAAGAAGCCGAGAAGAGGATTGCTACCATCGAGGACCAGTACCACCGCGGTCTGATTACCGAGGACGAAAGATACAACGGAATCATCGGTGTCTGGATGGAAACAACCGACAACATTACCAATACAATTTCCAGTAACCTCGACCGCTACGGCGGCATCTATATGATGGCGACATCGGGAGCCAAGGGTAACATCTCCCAGATACGGCAGATGGCCGGTATGCGGGGTTTAATGACCGACCCCGCCGGTAAAATTCTAGAATTCCCCATCAAGTCCAGCCTCCGCGAAGGCCACAGCGTCCTGGAATACTTTATCTCCACCCACGGCGCCCGCAAAGGTCTGGCGGACACGGCTCTAAGGACATCCGATAGCGGTTATCTCACCCGGCGCCTTATCGATGTCGCCCAGGAAGTCATTACTTCGCAGGACGATTGCGGTACTACCGACGGCCTCTGGATATCCGAACCCAAAGAAAAAGGGCTGTTGCCTGCGCTTTCCGCGCGCATACTCGGCAGGATGGCGGCCAGTGATACCGTCCATCCCAAAACCGGTGAAATCATCGTTGCTCAGAACGAGGAAATCGACGAAAAGAAAGTGGAGGAAATCACCGCAGCGGGTATGACATCGGTCCATGTCAGGTCGCCCCTGACCTGCCAGTCACGGCGGGGCACCTGCCGGCTCTGTTACGGCCGTGACCTCGCCCGGGGACTGCTTATCGAACACGATGTGGCCGTGGGTATAATCGCCGCCGAGAGTATCGGCGAACCCGGCACCCAGTTGACATTACGTACCTTCCACACCGGTGGCGTGGTCGGACTCGATATTACCAGCGGCCTCCCCAGGGTAGAGGAGCTATTCGAAGCCAGGACACCCAAGGGGCAGGCGATTATCTCGGAGATAGACGGGGTGGCCGAGGTTATCCAGAACGAGGAGGGGAGGAGGATTAAAATCACCAGCACCGATATTTACCAGGACGAATATAACTTACCCACCGGCTGGCAGGTAATGGTCAAGAAAGGCCAGTGGGTAGATATCGGCACGGTACTGGCAACCCCGGCAGCGAAAAAGAAAAAAGCCGGTGGTTCGAAAACCGCTCCTGCCACGGAAATTCAGCCCATCGTAGCCCGTTTTGCCGGTGAAGCCAACGTTAAGAAGAAGCAGCTGGTTATAAACTATGTCGAGAAAGAGGAGCGGGAATATGTCATCCCGTCTACCGCCAGTATCTGGGTCCAGACCGACGACGAAGTGAAAGCCGCTCAGCAGCTTACCGACGGCTCCATCAATCCGCATGATATCCTGCGTATACTGGGCAAAGAAGGCGTGCAGCAGTACCTGGTTGACGAGGTGCAGAAGGTGTACCGCTCCCAGGGTGTTACCATCAACGACAAACATATCGAGGTCATCGCACATCAGATGCTGACCAAAGTCCGCATCGATTCCGCCGGCGATACCGACCTTGTTCCCGACGAACTCGTTAACAGGTTCGCCTATGAAGATACCAACGCCAAAGTGCTGGCCGAAGGCGGTGAACCGGCGACGGCGCATACCGTCCTGCTGGGTATAACCAGGGCATCGCTGAGTACCGATAGCTGGCTGGCCGCCGCATCCTTCCAGGAGACCACCAGAATCCTTACCGAAGCTGCCGTTAACGGCAGGATAGATAGACTGATTGGCCTCAAGGAAAATGTAATTATCGGTAAGCTGATTCCCGCCCGCTACCTGGGAGAGGAAGAGGTAGCCGCACTGACTTCCGGTGAAGCACAAGACGAAGCGATGAGATTACTGGCCAGCCTGGGTATGACGGAAGAGGAAGGTATAGAAACCGGTGGCGAAGCGGTCAGCGGAGAGGGAGGAGAGGAAGCATCAGCCTTAAAGGAAGGCGAAGAGGGCGAAGCCGAAACTCCGGACGCAGACATGACGGAGACAGAAGAAGCGACCGATTTACCGGAAAGTGAAGAGGAAGTTGCTGAAGAGCCGGAAGCAGAAACAACCGGGGAAGAAAAAGTAACCGATTTACCCGAAAGTGAAGAGGGGGTTGCCGAAGAGCCTGATACCGAAGTGCCCGAGACTGAAACGCCTGAGCCCGAAACGACCGGGGAAGAAGACGAAGAAGAACACGCCTAGCGTTCCTTTCACCACAGTCTATTGAGGGGGTGAGACAATAGCTCGTATTATATCGGGTAAGCCCAGCGCCGAGGACGCACCGCTCGATACCAGTCTTAGACCCCGGAGCCTGGCGGACTTCATCGGGCAGAATAAGATAAAAGAAAATCTCAAGATAGCTATTGCCGCCGCCAAAGGCCGGGAGGAATCTCTGGACCATGTCCTGTTTTACGGGCCGCCCGGCCTGGGCAAGACCTGCCTGGCCCATATCATCTCCACCGAAGTAGGCGCAAATATCAAGACGACATCCGGCCCCGCCATCGAACGTACCGGAGATTTAGCCGCTATCCTGACCAACCTGAAAAGCCATGATATCCTCTT
>JAGLTT010000135.1 GCA_023135135.1 Dehalococcoidales bacterium | reverse complement strand
GCGTTGGGCGCCAAAGACATTCCCGAATCCAATCTGGCGATAGGATTTGCTTATATCACTAAACCCGAATCATTGGGCGGGCCTTCCCATAAACACCCGTTCGACCAGTATATATTTCTCATCGGCACTCCTGAAAACTTCCTCGACTTTGATGCGGATATTGAATTCGAGCTGGACGGTAAGGTGAATAAAATCAATTACCCCTGCTATGCATTTATACCCAAGGGCATGTATCACTGCCCGTTAGTAGTCAAACGTGTTGGCAAGCCCCTGGTATTTATCGATGCCAGGCTTACCGAAGAGGCGTCAGTCAGGCCGGCCTGAAGTAATGTAGCATTGCATTGGTCGGTAAGTTTAAATTAGGTCAACTAGAGAGAGCCAGATTACTCACTACTCCCCCTCCCATCTGTATTTGTTCCCCTTCTTATTTCTGAGCTTATCCAACCCGCAGGTATAGCAGATGCCGTTGTGGCAGCATATCACCGCCCCGCATTCAGGGCATTTCCATTTCTCCTCTTCTTTTTCCAGAAACGCCTCCATGCCGTTCTCAATGATATAACCCAGGTTCTCAACCATGCTCATCCTGTAACGCTCTCTATAGCGTTCATCGATATGCTGTAAGTTACGGCAGGGAAATTCATCACACTCGTGGCAGTACTGTACCTGCCCGCTCATGAGCAAATTACATCTCTTCTTCAAGAAAGCGCAGTTCTTACCCCTGGGGCGGCAGCCTTTACAGTAAGTCATCCTAACTCCCCGGCTCTTAACATCATTTTTCAGAGCAAGGTAGCCGGAGCATACGCCGCAGTTCATACCGCAGGGAGCGATTAATTCCGTTTCCATAGCTTTTTCGACCGCTAGCGGGTATGAGTGCCGTAGGCGATATGCGTCCCACCGGCAGGATATTCGAACTTTTTGGCGGCTATCTGTGCCATCTCCTGCCCGAGCTCGCGGGTTGCCTTCATGCACTTCTCCAGATTCTTAACGTCGCCTTTACCGCCCGCGTAAGCAGCAATAAAGCTGGCCGGGAGCATCCGGCGTGTAATCATGTAAAAATACAGGTCCTTAACGGCATCGACGAGTCCGAAGCTGCCGGCCACGGCTATTACCCCTCCGACCTTGTTGGCCAGATTTCTCCCGGGTTGACCCAGCGCAATCGTCCGGTCGATGACCGTTTTACCCTGCCCTGTCATGTTGTAGAAATACACCGGCGTGCCGTATATGATGCCATCAGCTTCCAGCATTTTGGTATAGAGTTCCTGCATGTCGTCCTTGATATGACATTCGCCCGCCTTCCGGCAGCCCCAGCAGCCGTCGCAGGGCTTGATATCCTTACCGGCGATTGAATAGAGCTCCGTTTCGGCTCCTTCCTGCCGGGCGCCACTGAGCGCTTCATCCAGTAAGATTTCCGTATTTCCCTGTGTCCGTGGACTGAAAGAAAGACCCAGAATTTTCATGTATTGCCTCCTATCTTTAGACATATCATACGGCCATATTATAACATCGGCAGAGTGCCGCGGGAAACAAAAAGCACAGGTTTAAACCTGTGCTTTCGTAAATTCACACTATTAAATGCCCTAAAAATGTATCTCGGTAAGTTTGGGGCTGACGATTAATTTCGGCTCGGTTACCGACTGTACATCCTCGGCGGTCAGTCCAGATGCTACTTCACGCAGTAAAAGACCCTTTTTCGTAACCTCTATAACCGCCAGGTCGGTAACGATGAGGTCTACCACTCTCTGTGCCGTCAGCGGATAGGAACACTCCTTAACAATCTTGTACTGGCCATCGTTGGTTATATGCATCATGGCGATAATAACTTTTTTGGCGCCGACAGCCAGGTCCATGGAACCGCCGATATTGCCGATATCCTCCGGCAGTCCCCTCCCCGGGTTCTGCCAGCCCGCCAGGTCGCCCTTCTCCGAGACCTGCAGAGCGCCCAAAACGGCCGCGTCCATGTAACCGCCACGTATCATGGCGAATGACTCATTTTCCGAGAAATAGCAGCTACCTGCCAACTCGGTGACCGGCTGGCAGCTGGCATTGATGAGGTCCTGCTCCACCTCGTCCTTCGACGCCAGAGGGCCGGTATTGAGCATACCGAGCTCGGCCTGCAGTATAATATCTCTACCCTCAATCCAGTCGGAAACCAGGGTGGGTATGCCGATACCGAGATTCACACAGGTCCCATCCTCAAGCTCACTGGCGATACGAAGCGCTATCAATTCCCTGGATAGTCCCTTAAATTTCTTGGTTACGTTCACTCTCTTCTTTCTCCTCAACAGATATCAGTCAATAGTCGGGAAGTAATCAGGCCTGTCTATTTTTACCACCCTCTGGACATAGACACCCGGTATATGTACCATATCACCGTCAATTTCACCGGGCTCCGCCAGGTTCTCCACGGCAGCGATGGTAATTTGCGCCGCTGCCGACATCTCCGGACTGTAATTTCTGGCCGTCATGTGGCACTGGAGATTACCCATACGGTCGCCCTTGTAGGCGTACACAAAAGCATAGTCGGGCTTGAGAGCCAGTTCCAGAAGATACTCCTGTTCACCGAATTTCTTTTTCTCCTTACCCCTCTCCACAACCGTCCCCACGCCAGTGGGGGTGTAAAAGGCGGCAATACCGGCTCCGGCTGCCCTCAGCTTCTCGGAGAAGGTGCCCATCGGGTATACTTCCATCTCAAGCTCGCCGGCACGGACCGCCTGCTCGGTGGGAGACTCGGCTCCCCGGCTGGCCGAGCGGTAGAAGGGATAGTTGCAGATGGCCTTCTTAACCTGCTTATTGATAACCAGTTCGTTGATATCCTCGTTGCCCGGCCCCATCTGCATGCAGATAATAGTAAGGTCTTTAGCCCCCTGTTTGGCCAGAGCGTTTATCAAGGGAATAGGCGTACCAGCGGTAAAGAAGCCGGATATAGCAATAGAAGCTCCATCGGGGATATCCGCAACTGCTTCATCTAGGCTGGGAAATACCTTGTCCAATATTCAGTCCTCCTGGTTCTAGTCCTTGCGGTTCTAGACCTTGCGGTT
>JAGLTT010000134.1 GCA_023135135.1 Dehalococcoidales bacterium | reverse complement strand
TCGGCACCGAGCACCTGCTGCTGGGTCTGCTGCGCGAAGGAGAAGGCGTGGCCTCCAGCGTGCTGGACAGCTTCGGCATCACCCTTGAAAGAGCGCGCGGCGAAACGCAGCATATCCTGACCCAGGGCACGCCTAAAGCCAGGCTCACCCGCAGCGCCAGCAAAACCCCGGCTCTGGACCAACTGGGCATCGACCTTACCGCAGCCGCCCGCGCCGGGAAACTCGACCCTGTTATCGGACGACATAAAGAAATCGAGCGGCTCATCCAGATACTGAGTCGGCGCACCAAGAATAATCCCGCTCTCATCGGAGAGCCGGGCGTGGGCAAGACGGCCATCGTCGAGGGGCTGGCCCACCGCATCATTTCCGGCGATGTGCCCGAGACTCTGGAGGGCAAGCGCCTGATTGCGCTTGATATGGGGTCGCTGGTGGCCGGGACGAAATACCGGGGCGAGTTCGAGGAGCGACTGAAGAAAATCATCGACGAGATAAAGACGGCAGCCAACTGCGTGATATTCATCGATGAGTTTCATACGATGGTGGGCGCCGGCGCCGCCGAAGGCGCCGTTGACGCCGCCAATATCCTCAAGCCTTCACTGGCGCGGGGTGAATTACAGTGCATCGGCGCCACGACACTCGACGATTTCCGCAAGTACGTGGAGAGAGATGCCGCCCTGGAGCGCCGCTTCCAGCCGGTGCTGGTGGAGGAGCCATCGGTAGATGAAACGATGGAGATACTGAGCGGCATCAAGGAACGCTATGAAGAGCATCACCGCCTGAAGATAAGCGATGAGGCGCTGAACGCCGCCGCCAACCTGGCCTCTCGTTATATACCCGACCGCTTTCTGCCGGATAAAGCAATAGACCTGGTTGACGAGGCCTCCTCGAGGGTGCGGATACGGCACAGGACCATGCCCGTTACTCTCAAGCAGGCCAAGGAACAGGGCGATAATATCCGCAAGGACAAGGATGCCGCCCTGGCGACGCAGGAATACGATTTAGCGGCACAACTGCGCGAGCAGGAAGTGCAAATCGACGAAAAGATAAAGGCGCTGGAGGCGGAATGGCGAGACGAGCAGGAGCAGGAAGAGGTGGTGGTTAAGAAGGAAGACATCTCCGAGGTAGTAAGCATGTGGACGGGGGTGCCGGTGGTACAGCTGGCCGACGACGAGACGAGTCGCCTGCTTAACATGGAAGAAGTGCTGCACAAACGCATCATCGGCCAGGATGAGGCTATCGAGACCATCGCCAAGGCGATACGAAGGGCCCGGGCCGGTATTAAAGACCCCAGGCGCCCGATAGGCAATTTCATTTTCCTGGGGCCGACGGGAGTCGGCAAGACCGAGCTGGCCAGGACTCTGGCCGAGTTCATGTTCGGCAGCGAGGATACACTGATACGGATTGACATGTCCGAGTTCATGGAGAAATTCGCCGTATCGCGCCTGGTCGGAGCACCGCCGGGGTATGTCGGCTATGACGAAGGCGGACAGCTTACCGAGGCGGTAAGGCGCAAGTCATACAGCTGCATACTGCTGGACGAGATTGAAAAGGCCCATCCCGATGTATTTAACCTGCTTCTCCAGATATTCGATGACGGGCACCTGACCGACGCGAAGGGACGAAGAGTCGATTTCCGCAATAGCATCATCATCATGACCAGTAATATCGGCGCCGAGGATATCCTCAAGAGCACCACCATCGGCTTTACTTCACGCAGCGACGAGGCTAAGACACAGGAGCAGTCTTACGAGAGGATGAAGGAAAACCTACTCGACAAACTCAAGAAGGCCTTCCGCCCCGAGTTTCTTAATCGTGTTGACGGCACCGTTGTGTTCCGCTCCCTAACCAAGGAGCAGATACGATCGATTGTTAATTTAATGATGGCGACGGTGAAAAACCAGCTAAGCGAGAAGGAAATAAAGCTGGAAATAACCGATGCGGCCAAGGACTTCCTGGGTGAAAAGGGTTACGACGAGGTCTACGGAGCGAGGCCGCTACGCAGGGTCATTCAGAACATGATTGAAGACAAACTTTCGGAATCCGTCCTGCGCGAGGAATTCAAGGTCTTTGACAGGATATTCGAGATAGAGGCAACTATAAAGAATCCGGATATAATCGACGATGTGCTTAGAATTGTTAAAGAAATTGCCAACGTGACGCCAGAGAAGGCGGAAGATGACTCAATAACACCTCCTGAAATTCTCATGGCCGAGCGAGACGGAAACACGCTCAAGATATTTTCCACAAAGAGCATTAAATTCAGGGTCGAAAATATTATCAAAGAGCAGATGAAGGAAGCGGCCAAGGACAAGCCGGAAAGCAAAAGAAAAGATACCGACGAGTTTAAAGTCCTGGAAGGCACTTACATCTCTTACGTCGTCATTGACCTGAAAGATGACGAGATTGTCATTGAATCGAAAGATAATTTCTCGCTTCCGAATATAGCGGTCGGCGCTGCTAAATAAACCGACGTGACTAAAATAACCGACTCCTGTATAATGGGGCGGTGAGTTCAGAAAGTTGAGCCCACCGCCCTTTTAAATTATGGGGCATAATCAGAAAGGAGCTTGAGAATTGGCAAAAGAGACGGTGGAAGTTCCTATTACCGGTAAGATCATCAGCGTTGACGTTAAGGCGGGCGATGCCGTCAAAGAGGGTGACACCATCTGCGTGCTGGAGTCCATGAAAATGGAAAACCCGATACTGGCGCCGGTGGACGGCACGATAACCGAGATAAATGTTGCCGTGGACCAGGTGGTCAAGCCCGGTGAGGCGATTGCCGTTATCGAATACTGAGGATAGCAACGGATTGCTTCGCTTCGCTCGCAATGACGTGAGAAAGCGAGCAGTCCTTCAAATAGTATAAAATAACTGCAGAGTATTATGGAATTTCATCCCTGGATATTCGCTTTAATAACCTACGGAGTGGCTGCCGTTATCGCCGTGTGCGTGGCCTTCATCATCAAGGTCATCGCACTTATCGTCCAGAGAAAGAAGGTCGCGGCGGATGAAGGCGCCAAGCCGGAGAATTGAGGGCGGTAATAACCG
>JAGLTT010000133.1 GCA_023135135.1 Dehalococcoidales bacterium | reverse complement strand
GACGACCGCGTCGCCACGGTGCGTATCGTCATGGAGGAAGAGGACTGGACCTTCTGCCAGGAACACGCCTTCGAGGAACGGTACGTACCGGCCGATTTCTGGTGGGATGATGAACTGGTAGCGGATGTCGGTTTCAGGACCAAGGGAAACTCATCGCTGGGGCAGGCGGTCGGCTGGAATAGTCCGCGTATGCCTTTTGCGGTCGATTTCAATATCTTCAACCGGGCACGCACCTTTCACGGCGTGAAAAAGGTCTTCCTCAACAACGGCTGGAGCGACCCCACCCTTATTCGTGAGATGATTGCCTACAAGGTATTCGCCGATATGGGCCTTCCCACGCCCCGTGCCTCTCTGGTCGACCTCTGGGTGAATGACACCCACCTGGGCGTATATACCATGGTCGAGATGGTCGACCAGACATTTATCTCGAATCACTTCGACGATGCCACCGGCTACCTTTATAAACCGGAGCTCGTGTCGGCACGCCTCGACTGGACGGAAAAAGACAACAGCAGGAAGTTTGGCTTCCCGGGTATGCCCGAAATGCCCCGTCAGGACCCCATCCTTTATACCAATCTCGGCGGAGCGCCGTTGATTGACCTTCTCCGTGCCCTCGGACAGGAGGACCTGGTTGCCGCTTACGAAGATATACCACCGCTCGAGGGAGATATGGTTCGCGGTCTCCCGCCCTTTAGAATACCGGAAACATATCTCGAAGGAATGATGCTGAAAACCAACGAGAACAACCCCGACTATACCGGACTGTTCAAATTTCTCGATGTTCTCAATAACGAGCCGGACGAGACATTCCCGCAGGAAATAGAGAAGGTGCTGGATGTCGATATGACCCTCAGGTTTATCGCGGTATCGGCGGTTATCGTGCACCTGGATAACTACATCGGCATTGGCCACAACAACTATCTTTACGAGGTCAACGGCAAATTTACTCCCATCCCCTTTGATACCAACATGGCCTTCGGAACGTTCAATCTCGGCATCAAGAAAGACGGCTGCATTAACTACTATATCGACGAACCCACCAGCGGCGAGATGCACAGGTTTCCCCTGGTAGACCGGCTGCTGTCTCACGCGCCGTACTTGGACAGATATCACGGTTATATCGAAGAAACAATGAACGGTCCCTTCTCTCTGGACGTCGTCCTGCCGAGACTTGACCGGATAGTCGAGATGGTACGCCCCTATGCCGAGGCCGATACGGAAATGTTCTACGCCTTCGAGGACTGGGAGCGCTGCATAACCGAAGACCTCAGGCCGCCCGACCTGTTCGAGGGATGGATGGCCGGCGGGCCTTCGCCGATGCTGCCCTTTTTCCTTAGCGATAAAGTGAGCGCCTGCATCCTGCGGAACTTCGGCGTGAACAACCTTTTTATGCTGATGTCCCTTGAACTGAGTCCCGAAGACATGGAGCAGGTTAAAGAATGCTTGGGAGAACATATGTATAAACTGTTCCTGCAGAATCTCTTCGGCCCCCTGATGTCCGAGCAGCCGCCCCGCCAGCCCGGATTCGGCCCTAACTCTCTCGGCCTTAGGACCTTTATCATCGAACGCCATGAATCGGTTAGGCAGCAGCTCAGCGGAGAGCGACCGAGCGGACCCGGTAACGGCACGGGTAACAGCGGCAGCATGTGGATGGTGGACATGTTTGATTTCTGGCAGTAGATAACGACATTTACCGGGAGGTAATTAAAATAAAAGTTACAGATGAATCAGCAAACGAAGCGGTAATCAGCCCGGCAGCGCCGGTACAGAGATTCGAACGGAAATTCTCGGTGCTGCCCAGGAATATCGGCTTTGCCTACGCCATGCTGCGGCAGGTGTGCCGTCCGGACCGGGAATATCCGCAGGACCGGGTGCATAGCCTGTACTTTGACAATTCTGACCTCAACCAGTACGAGCGGTCGGCGGCAGGGGATTTCAGGAAGGACAAGGTACGCATCCGCTGGTACGGCGATATCGCCGGCGGAAAGGGCGATGTGCCGGTCTACGTCGAACGCAAGATAAGGGAGGGCTTCGCCAGCAGCAAGCAGCGTCAGCAGTTTATGGTCCCCGCGACGCGCCTTGAGCCTGCGAATCTGACCAGCGGGATTATAAGTAATACGGAGCTTATGGAAACGCTGGCCGGATTCGGCCTCTTCCCGGAGAAACCGATTAAACCGATTATCGTGATATCGTACCAGCGCCACCGGTTCAATGAGATGCAGACTGGCGTGAGAGTCTCCTTCGACTATGATATATGCGCCTCGGTAGTGGCGTGGGAGCTGGGGAGGCGGGATAGAGAACTGCGGCTGCGGGGAGGTGTCATCGAGGTCAAGGGGCCCAGGCTGGAATTACCCGTTACGCTCCGCCGTATGAAACTGCTGGACGCGGACTGGAGTCGCTTTTCCAAGTATGGCTACTGTCTTGAAGCGCATTTTACCGAGCCCGGCAGCGTGGCTCGTTTCTCACCATCGGGCAGAATGGTCGAGTTATAGATGAAAAGGAGGATATAGCATGTTTGACGAACTCTGGCAACTCATCGAGGGAATGCAATCGCCGGTGGGACTCTGGGAAGCTGTCGTCGCCATCCTGTTTTCGCTGGCGGCTTCCATCGTAACGTACCTGATGTACCAGTTGTTCTACGGCTCGAGGCACATCGGGGCCGGGGTACACCGGATGTTTATTATAGGCGGACCGGCTATCACGGCGCTCTTCCTGGGTATCCAGGTATCCATACCGCTGTCGCTGGGGCTGCTGGGGGCATTATCTTTCGTCCGGTTCCGGACTCCGGTAAAAGACCCGGCGGAAATCGGTTTTCTCCTTTTACTCATCGCTTCGTCAATCGGCGCCGCCACCGATAACTTTCTGGTAACCGGAATTCTCTTCGCCCTGGTGTTCATCGCGCTGGGTATTCACTGGCTGACCCGAAATCGATTTAACGTGTTCGGGCGGGCCCACCTGATGATTTCCGTAGACCAGCCCTCTTACCCGGACCTGGAAGGAAAGCTCTCCGCCTTTCTTAAGGAGCGACTGCGTGGCCTGAGGCTGGAGACGATGTCCGT
>JAGLTT010000132.1 GCA_023135135.1 Dehalococcoidales bacterium | reverse complement strand
AAAATGCGCGTCATGGTTGACGCTGACTTAAAACGAGCAAAGGGAATGGACCCGGCGAAAATCGGCGTAACAACGAAGCAGGGACAAACATACATAGAGCAGGCGGGAAATGCTGCGGACGGTTCTGAAAAGTCGCCGCCCTTCAACGCCTACGAGAGAAAGTTCAGGGATTGCACCGCTTATTCCATAAAACCGCTGTCGGATAAGCAGGTTGATGAAGTAATAGCGTGCATTAATCGACTTGAGCAGTTAGACGATATCAGGGAATTAATTAAACTGCTGAGCTGAGAGAGGAGGCAAGTGATGGGTAGTCCTCTGGAAGGTATTAAAATACTGGACTTCAGTATCGCCGTGGCGGCGCCGTTCGGCGGAACGATGCTGGCCGATATGGGGGCGGAAGTAATTAAAGTAGAGAGGGTGCAGGGAGAGGCGCAGCGGCTGGGCCTGCCCGCCGGCATGGATGACGTGCTTGATACCAGTATCGTTGATAAAATGCCCGATAAAGCCGACTGGATGGCGTTTAACCGGGGGAAGAAAGACTTGGCTATCGATATCAGGACGGAGAAGGGGAAAGAAATCGTCTTGAAACTGGCTAAAGAAGTCGATGTCGTTTTACAGAGCTTCCGTCCCGGCGTGGCGGAAAGACTTGGCATCGGCTACGAAGATATTTGTAAAATCAATCCGAAGGTTATTTATTGCTCCTTTTCAGGCTACGGAGAGACCGGCCCCGTAGCCCATCGCGCCGGTGGCGATATGTGGAGCCAGGCAATGTCCGGCATGGTCAGCGTGATGGGATACCCCGGCGGAGCGCCGTCGATGCTGCCTTTCCCCGCCTGTGACCATGTCGGCGGGATGCTGGTGGCTTACGCGATAATGACGGCCCTGTTTGTACGGGAGCGTACGGGACAGGGACAGTCGATAACCGTGAACAACCTGGACGCCGCGTTGTACCTGCAGTTCAGCGGGTTTGCCGAATACCTGACGGGCGAGAGGGTGCCTTATAAATCGGGACGGGGTTACGGGACTCCGCCCTTCGGTCCCTTCCGGGCTAAAGACGGGGACGTGCTTACTATCTTCGGGACCGGCCCGATGTGGCCCGATTTCTGTAAGGTGGTGGGTGTGGAGCACCTGGCAAACGACCCCAAATTCAAAACCGATGAAGCCCGGCACGAGAACCGCGAGGAAATAGGACGGCTCCTGGACGAGGTTTTCAGCCAGAAGACCCGGGCTGAATGGCAGCAGATATTCCGGGAAGCGAAAATGCGCTGCGACCCCTGCCTGACTTACGAGGAGGTGTGCGCCAACCCCCAGCTGGAGGCCAATGACATGATTTACACCGCGCAGCATCCGACCCGGGGAGAAGTGAAGATGCTGGGACTGCCGGTAAAACTCAAGAATACTCCGGGGCATCCTCAGGGCCCGTCACCTGTGCTGGGGCAGCATACCGGGGAAATTCTACTTGGACTGGGATATAAAGCCGAAGATATTGCTGAACTGGAGGCGGAAGGGGTAATCAGGACGGCGCCTAAAAAGGCTTAAAGTCAGCGGGATTGTTTAATAATGTCATTCTCGGGCTTGACCCGAGAATCCAGACCACCGCAACTCCCCACTCACTGGATTCCCGCCTTCGCGGGAATGACATCAGGACATTATCAAACAATCTCGAACTTAGAGCCTTAAGCCGCCCCTTATTCCCCCGTCCACACACTTCCGTCCTGGTAGGCCTCTCTTTTTGCGGTCGGTAATTTCTCTTTAAAGCGGTCGATAGCGAATTGAACGGCTTCCAGTCCCTCTCCCCGGTGGGCTGCCGCTATCGCCACCACGAGGTTGATATCGCCCACTTTCAGCTTGCCCACCCGGTGGTAAATGGCTACGTTGTTCACCGGCCACTTCTGCTTTATCTCGGCGGCTATCTCACCCAGCCTGGCTTCCGCCTGACCGTCAGTGTCCTCATACTCTACCGTAAGCACCGCCTTACCGCGGGAGTTATCACGAATCAGGCCAACATAAGTCACCACACAACCACTGTCGGATGTTCTGGCTTTATTCACCACCATTTCCGGGGATATTGGTTTATCCGTAATTTGAATCATGTAAGCCTCAAGTTATTATTAAATAATAATGTCATTGCGAGGGCGAAGCCCGAAGCAATCCGCTATCACGTTTAAGATAATAACACGGATTGCTTCGCTGCGCTCGCAATGACAAAATATTTTGTTACCACTAAACCTATCAGTCGGATGGGGCCGGTGTTTGTTTCGGGACGAGCCTGGGTACAACCGGAGCTTTTTGGGGTTTAGTTACCTTCTCACCTTCGGCCACAGGCTTTATCGGCGCCGGTATTCTCGTTTTCTTAATGCTCTTTTTAGCCCTCGGTACGGCGAGTTCCTCGAAGACTTTTTCAAGCTCCGCACCTTCGAGGGTCTCGCGCTTAATCAACTTCTCGGCGAGAGTCTCGAGTTTTGACCTGTTTTCGGTCAGTACTTTCATGGCCGTGCCGTAGGCTTCCTCAATGAGCTTGTTAATTTCCCGGTCGATTTCCAGGGCAAACCTCTCGCTGTAGTCCTTCTGCTCGGAGATTTCACGGCCGAGGAAGACCATTTCCTGCTTGTTGCCGAACGTCCTCGTGCCCAGTTTATCGCTCATCCCGTAATCTGTAACCATGCGGCGGGCATAGGCCGTCACCCGCTGGATATCGCCGTGCGGTCCTGATGACCTCTCATTAAAGATGAGTTCTTCCGCGGCGTGCCCGCCGAGTAACGTCGCCAGCATGTCTTTAAGCTGAGAACGCGTGGTCAGATACCTGTCCTCCGCCGGCAGCTGTTTGGTGTAGCCCAGGGCCATACCGCGTGCCACTATGGAGATTTTATGCACCGGGTCGGCGTTGGGCAGCATCCTGGCCACGAGGGCATGTCCGGCTTCGTGATAGGCAATGACTTCCTTTTCCTTGGGGCTTATCTTGCGGCTCTTCCTTTCGGGGCCGGCAATCACCCTGTCCACGGACTCATCGAGCTCATCCATGCCTATGGACTTTTTATCACGCCTGGCCGCCAGAATGGCCGCCTCATTGACCAGGTTGGCCA
>JAGLTT010000131.1 GCA_023135135.1 Dehalococcoidales bacterium | reverse complement strand
CTGGAGTTCCCGGTGGTGTTCATCGTCGGCATGGAGGATGGCATCCTGCCGCACTTTAAGTCGATTGACGACCCCGCCCAGCTTGAGGAGGAGCGTCGACTCTGCTACGTGGGGATTACGCGGGCGAAGCAGCGGGTGTACCTGGTGCGGGCCTTCCGCCGCCACCTGATGGGCTCCAGCGCCGTCAACCGCCCTTCCCGCTTCTTGCAGGACATACCGTCGGAACTGATAACCACCAGCAGCGTCTGGGAGGGCGAGGACAGCTGGGTGAATTCGACTGCTGAGGCCAGGGATAAGACTGAAGAGCTTAAAGGCGAAGTCGCCGAGTTCAAGCCGGGCGACCACGTTCGGCACGAGCAGTTCGGCGAGGGCGTGGTGGTGAGTTATCAGACTGTCAAGAACGACGCCGAGGTTGTCGTGGCTTTCGACGGGGTCGGCGTGAAGAGGTTTTTACTGAGCTTTGCGAAGATAGAGAAGGTGTAAATACCCCGCCTCCCCTTATCCCCCCGCCATGCCTGTCATTGCGAGGAAGCGCAGCGACGAAGCAATCTCTATTTATAAAAACCAGATCAATTCAGATGTCGTCATTCCAGCGCAGGCCGGAATCCAGGCCGCACCACCCCTCGTTTTATATCTATTCCCACCCATGCCGCCCGGTATCATTCTCTGCATAACCCGCCAGTTCCCCCTTTCGTAAAGGGGGACTAAGGGGGATTTCAAGCTCCACCAAAGCGGGGCGTTTAAGAGGGGCGCAGCCCCTCTTTCTCTATTTCCCCCTCTCCTGTGACCCCTCGTCAGGAGAGGGGGACACAGGGGGTGAGGTAGAAATAAACCCCCTTTGACTCGCCAAGTAGAAAAGATTAAACTCTAAGAAAATGTAAAGGAAACCCTTGACAATATACACGATACCGTGTAAGATTTACGTAAGATGACCATAAAAGTTCTCGACAAAGAAACGGTAGGTCAGATAGCCGCCGGCGAGGTGGTGGAGAGGCCGGCTTCGGTGGTCAAGGAGCTGGTGGAGAACGCTCTGGACTCCGGGGCCGACCGTATCGAGGTGGAGATAAGGAGTGGCGGCGTAAGCCTTATCCGGGTGACCGACGACGGCAGCGGGATACCCTCTCAAGAGGTAGCCCTGGCCTTCGAACGACATGCCACCAGCAAGATAAGCGGTGCGTCCGATTTATTAAATATAGATAGTCTGGGATTTCGCGGCGAGGCGCTCCCCAGCATCGCCGCCGTGGCCGGAGTGGAGGTGCTCACCTGCGCCGAGGGCGATTCGGCGGGCACTTTTATTAGCCTGGAAGGCGGCAGTATCGTTCAACAGAAGAATCAGGCGCGCAACCGGGGAACGACCGTTAACGTGAGGGACCTGTTCCGCAGAGTTCCGGCGCGACTTAAGTTTCTGAAGTCTCTGCCTACGGAAAGCAGTCACGTTGCCAATATTGTCAGCCAGTACGCTCTGGCCTTTCCTGAGGTGAGCTTTGTGCTGTCGGTCGACTCTAAAGAAAAGCTGAGGACATCGGGGAGGGGCCGACTGCTCGACAGTATTATCGATGTTTACGGGGCGGAGATGGCGGGCAAGATGCTGCCCCTCAGCCCCCCGGAAGGGGAGTGGTCGAGTGGACAGGCGAAGTCCGCCATTGAGGTAACCGGTATGGTCGGCTCGCCGGAGCTCGGTCGGGCCGGTCGCGGCTACCTCAGTTTTTTTATAAACCGACGCTGGGTGAGCAGTCGGCTATTATCTTATGCCGTCGAGGAGGCCTATTCGGGACTTCTCATGACGGGCAAGCACCCGGTGGCCGTTCTCAATATTTCAATTCCCCCGGCGGACATCGATGTTAATATCCACCCCGCCAAGAGCGAGGTGAAGTTCCGCAGCGAGTCGGACGTCTTCCGCGCCGTTCAGAGGGCGGTGCGACAGGCCCTCGTGGCGCAGATGCCCGTGCCGAAAATCGAGGAGGTGGCGACTCCCTACAAAGCGCCGTCGTCCGGACTGCAGCGACTCCGGGAACCTCCGGCGACTGGTGAAAGGGCGACTTCTCCGCCCGATGTAGCACCGCCCCTGATGGCGTCGCTGCCGGTGCTGAGGGTCGTGGGACAGGTGATGAACAGCTATATCGTGGCCGAGGGACCCGACGGACTCTACCTCGTCGACCAGCATGCCGCCCACGAGAGGGTTCGATTTGACAAAGTCCGGGAGCAGCGGGAGCAGCGAAAGCCCGAGGTGCAGGGACTGCTGGAGCCGGCGACATTCGAGGTGACGCCGCGACAGGACGCCATAATGAGGGAGTGTTGCCGGGAGCTGGCCGACTTCGGCTTTGCAATCGAGGAGTTCGGCGACCGTACCTATCTGGTGCGGACGGTGCCGGCCCTGCTGGCCGGAGACGACTGGCCCGCGATGTTGCGGGAGTTGCTCGACGAGCTTTCGGGCGAGTCGAAAAGTCGATGGGAGGAGCGGATGGTGGCATCGATTGCCTGTCACGGGGCGGTGAAGGCCGGGCAGGCGTTGAGCGACGACGAAATGCGGTCGCTGGTACGGCAACTGGAGCAGACCGCCAGTCCCCATACCTGCCCGCACGGTCGACCCACCATCATCCGCCTGACATCCGTGCAACTGGAGAGGGAGTTCGGGCGGAGCTAACTGTCATTGCGAGGAACGCAGCGACGAAGCAATCCGTTGTCCCCGTGAAAGGATACGGATTCTTCACTTCGTTCAGAATGACATCAGGCAGCGAGCTAACGCAGTGCTGGAGACATTACGCTAGATATTTTCTATCTCCCCCTCGCTCACCCGGTGTATCTCGTCCCAGCGTACCATGCCTTCTTCCACCAGACGGCGGATTTTCTTCTGCGCCGGGGTAAGCTGGGCGCTCTTGCCCGTCTTTATCTCCAGGATAACTATTTCCTCGGGGTCGCCCCTGGCCAGGCCGGGAAACACTATCAAATCGATGGGACTGCCGATGAATCTGACCTCGGTGGGGTCGTATTTAAAGTCGGGAAAATAGGGCACCATCTGCTCGGTGAACTTGCCGCCCAGGACGGCCCTGCTCTGCACGACGGCGGATTTTCGGGCCTGCTCCATCTCCGCCTGCCAC
>JAGLTT010000130.1 GCA_023135135.1 Dehalococcoidales bacterium | reverse complement strand
CGTCGGGCCTGGTCAAGCTGTGCCTCGTTCCGCGGCGGGCAACTGCAGGCGGTGTTCGACCTGAGGTGATAGAGGGTGAGCTTCTTAACAGGGAGCTGCCAGGTTTGCTCGGCGGCCATCTGGTATATCGTCAGCTGGAGGTCATCCGCCAGGTAATCGGCGGTAAACAGCTCCTTGTTCGTTTTGTAGTCGATGACCGACAGGCCGCCGCTGTCCAGCTTGTCCACGCGGTCGATAAAGCCCCTCAGCTTAATGCCTTCGATGTCCAGGTAGAAACTGCGCTCCAGGGCTACCGGCATCTGGAAATCGGCACTGTGGATTTCCCAGAATCGGGTCAGTATGTCTCTACCGTAGTCCTTGTAGCCGGCTTCTTCCTCGGGTGATTCATAGCCCTGGGACAGCCATTTCTGTTCGTAATATTGCAGCATTTCTTCCAGCGATGGCGGTGGGGGAGTGCTGACCTTGAAAAAACGCTCGACACAGGAGTGCATGGTGGTACCGAAGCTGAAGTACCACTTGTCCTTGGACTTGAGACCGTCGATGTACTGTAGCTTATAGCACAAGGGGCACGACTGGTAGAGGGAAATCTGGGTAAAACTTAGAGGTCTAATCGTAATACTCCCACTGCATTTAATAACTTATGATGAAAATAACGGGATATGTATCTGAAATTATAAGGCGTAAAGAGTGTTTTGTCTATAGGGGTATTTTTTATGCTTGTGGCAACGTAACGCAGATACATTATACAATGTAGATAGTGGATGAGAACGTAACGCTTTTAATTGCCTTCGGTGGTGGATTGCTGTCCTTTCTTTCACCGTGCGTGCTGCCGATGGTGCCGGTGTACCTGGCCAGTCTTTACGGACCGGGGATATTCGATACCAAGGGTATCCGGGTGCCCGTGTTCCTGCACTCCCTGAGCTTCGTGCTCGGCTTTTCGGTCGTTTTTATATTCCTGGGCGTAATCGTCGGGCTGACCGGCTACGCTGTTAACCCTGATTATGCGCTGCTGCGTAAGATTGCTGGCAGTCTTCTGATAGCCTTCGGCCTGTTCATACTACTGGCCACGAAGGTCCCCTGGCTGAATTATGAGAAGCGTTTGTCTCCTTCTACGGGCAGCACCACCGGTTACCTGCGCTCCTTCCTTATCGGGGCTGTCTTTTCCGTCAGCTGGACGGCCTGCGTAGGGCCGATACTGGGCAGTATCCTGACGATGGCTTCGGTGCAGGCGACGGCCTGGCAGGGGGCTTACCTGCTGGCTATCTATTCGCTGGGACTGGGTCTGCCATTCCTGGTCGTCGGGGCGGCTTTCGATTTCTTCCTGCCGGTATTAAGGCGTATTAATCGATATTCAGGCTTAATCCATATTATCAGCGGTCTGCTGCTGATTATTATAGGTATTCTTATCCTGACGGGTAATTTAACGTGGTTTTCCTCACTGGCATCATAAATAGTCTTTGGGGGGTCTTATGGTAAGACTGATAAAAATGGCGGTGGCTTTCTTTCTGTTGATAGTCGTTTTAGCTATGGCAGGTTGCTCTGGGGATTCGGGTGGAGGGGTCCCCGTACCGGGCAATCCGGCACCGGATTTCCAGCTTCAGAGTCTGGACGGGCAGACGATTTCGCTCGGTGAACTGCGGGGCAGACCTGTATTGCTTAACTTCTGGGCGACCTGGTGCGGCCCGTGCCGATATGAAATGCCGTTTTTGCAGGAGGTATCCGAAGACGAATTGTGGAGAGGCCAGGGACTGGTAATACTGGCGGTTAACCTCGGGGACCCTGCTTCGGTAGCGCGCGAATTTATGGAGGATAACGGACTTACTTTTACGGTGCTCCTCGATTCCGAAGGAAAGGTAGGGATGTTATATAATACCCAGTATATTCCCATGACGTATTTCGTTGATAATGATGGTATAATAAGAAATATAAAGAGAGGGGCTTTTACAAACAGGTCGGATATAGACCGGTTTTTAATGAAAGCTGAGTCGTAAGGGAGACGGTCATGGATGATGTCCTTAATGAAGCTTACGGGATAGTTCAGTGCAAGGAATGTCCCTGGTATAAAGCCTGTGTCATGCCGATGAAATTTACCACCGAGGATATCCGCCGCCAGCTGGACCAGGCGGCGCCGGGTATGGACATTCCCCAGCAGATGGATACCGGCATGGAAAACCTGCTTTCCAGTATGGCGACGGCGGCACAGAACTCATTGCTGGAGGGATGCCCCGTCTTAATCGAGCGCCTGCGTTCCAGTCCGAAGCTGGCCCAGCGCCTGAAAGAGATGATGCAGAACTGGTCAAGTGAGGAAGAGCCCGGACAATAAAATCAGCCGTCAAGGCCGCCGATTTACAGTTTAAGCGCTTTCTTCTCTTCGGCGGTTAAACTCTTTATAAAACTTTCCAGTTTTTTCTTGCCTTTATCGGTGATGGTTACCTTATCGTCTTTTGCATCCACGTAGCGTAAAAGCTCAAGTTCCCCGGCAAGTACCGCCACGATTCTCTGGCCCAGCGACGGGTAGATATTATCTCTCTCGTCCCGGGTGAACTCGTTGATTATTTTATCCATGGCAATGCCCGGTTTCCCGGAGACTTTACTTAATATGGTCATCGCTCTCCGGTAATAGGGGAGGGCATCGCCCCTGTCGGCCATGTCAAAGGCTTCTACTTTAAACTGCACGAAAGTATGACTGTCCCCGCACTGCAGCTTGATATCGTTTTTCTCGGTGCCTTTGCCGATGATGAATTTCCCGCCCGGGGGGTTATCGAATAGCGTTTCATCGGCGACGAATTTGTAGCCTTCCTCCGGCCTTTCCAGTGTCGGTCGGAATCCCACGCCGTCGTATTTTTTGTAGGCGGGGTCGTACAGGCTCTGGGGAGAATGCCAGAAGGGATAATAGCTGCCGGGGATTTCTCCTTCTTTGTGCCTGCCTCCGGATGCAAAAAGGGCATTGAATGCCTGGCTTAACTGCGGCAGCATGTTGGGACAGACTCTTCCGGCGACCGTCTCGCCGTCAAAAGTGATTTCATCGCCTATCCTGAGGCGCATGTGGCAGGGGCCTTTACTCTCGTCCTTGCCATAACCGGTTACCGTGGCTCTTACTTTAAACATCATCACTCCTTTAT
>JAGLTT010000013.1 GCA_023135135.1 Dehalococcoidales bacterium | reverse complement strand
CCACCCATCATTATGGCGTAGCCTACGAAGAAAAAAGCTATCGAGCCAATAGCGAAATCCATCAGGTTTTTAGTCATTAAGTTGGCAACATTTTTAGCCCGACAGAAGCCAGCTTCTAGGAGAGCAAACCCTGGCTGCATAAACATCACCAGGAAGGCACAGACCAGTATCCACACGTAGTCTATCGCCGTATCCGCTGTCCCCCCCAATCCGGTGGGGTCAGCCGCCAGGGCTACACTCCCCGTCCCTGCCCACGCCAGCCATATCAGGCAAACAAGGCCAAAGGTCAATACCCCTCTTATGGCTATCTTCGTTACACTGCCTCTCAGGTTCATGGCTATCCTCCTTCTACCAATAAGGATAGCGGGCTAATGTTACGAATATATTACAGGGGGGTTAAATCTGTGTTACACGCCGGGGATTGGCTACGAATTTTTGATGAAACGGTAGCCGATGTTGCGTACCGTTTCAATGAAGGTATGGTCGGGGTCTTCTATTTTACTGCGGAGTCGGCGTATATGCACGTCCACGGTGCGGTCCCCGCCGAAGTAGTCATAGCCCCAGATTTTATCCAGCAGGGCGTCACGCGTGTAGACGCGTCCCGGGTTGCCCGCCAGCAGCTTGAGCAGTTCATATTCCTTAAAGGTCAGTTCGACTATTTTACCTTCTACGGTTACCTCGCACGTGATGAGATCTATTTTCAGGTCGTTATGTTTTATTTGCTCTTTGCTTTCGGTGCTTTCGGTTCTGTGGAGGAGGCGGTTTATCCTCAAAATCAGCTCAGTGGAATTATAAGGGGCGGCAACAAAATCGCCAATATCGAGGAGACTGTCGATGCTGCCGGGCATCTCTCCCGGGATGAGCGCGATTACCGGCAGGTTTCTCGTCCTTTTCACTCTTCTGGTAAGTTCCCAAATCTCGGAAGCCGGCGGATTTTCGTCCATTTCAAACAGGAGTATATCGGGTTTACCGCTGTTTACGGCCTCCCATACCCCATTGCTGTAAGAGGTGAAGGAGCATGAAAGGTCATAATGAGCCAAACTTTTGCGGAGCTTTGATTTAGTCTCATCGTCCCGCGCGATTATTAAAACGTGTGTCATACCTCCACTCCAACACCGCTAATAGGTGTAAAGCCTTCCGTAGGGCCGGAGCCAGCGCGGGTACAGTTTTATAAATTTGTGCGACAGTATATCATCCGCATCAAAGTCGAAATATCCGGCGAACTCGCTGACATACCTGCGGAGAGCGGCGCGGTCGCTTTCTTCGAGGTCGGTAACGCCCACTTCCTTACCCAACTGGTATTCCTCGACATTCCCCCGTACGTAAATAACGCCGCCATGCATGCCGGTGCCGATGAACCTGGCCTTGTGGTTTTTCCCTTCGCCGAGATTCAGGCCGAGGAGAACCAGGGTGCCTCCGGCCATGTACTCGCCGAAGAAGTCCTGGGCGGTGCCACCGATGACAATTACCGGCATCTTGTCCCGGTACTCTTTCATGTGGATGCCGGCACGGTAGCCGACATCTTCGCGGATAAATATCTTACCGCCCCTGGCCGATAGACCAACCGTATCCCCGGCATGGCCGTGAACGATTATCTCGCCTTCGTTCATGGTATTGCCGCAGCCGTCCTGGGCATTGCCGTGGACGATAATCCTCGGCCCGTTCATGAAGGCGCCGAGGTCGTTGCCCGGCGTGCCGAAAATTTCAATCTCTATCGGCTTGTTCAGGTTGGTGCCGATGTATCTCTGCCCGTAAACATTACGCAGCTCAATCTTACGGTTGCTGTTGGTAACAATATCCCTGAGCCTGGTATTGAGCTCCCGGTAATGGACACCGCTGGCATCGATATTAACTGCGGAATCTCTGGTATCTGTCATGCTAGCTTCCTGCCATTCTTACGCCCAGAATTTCGAGCTCGGTATCGGTCAGGCCGACGCCCCTGAGGTGCAGGCGGTTCCCCCGCAGGCTCTCCAGGGCGTTAACGCCGAGTCCACCGAGTATATCTTTCAGTTCGAGGCTCCAGCCGCGGAGCAGGTTGGCCGCCCGGCGGGCGCCGATTTCCGGGTTGATTCTCTTGGTCAGGCGCAGGTCGGTAGTACAGATGCCCCAGGCGCACTTGCCGGTATGGCACTGCTGGCAGACATGGCAGCCCAGCGCAATGAGCGCGGCCGTCCCGATATACACGGCGTCGGCCCCGAGGGCGATTGCCTTGGCTACGTCGCCGCTGTTCCTGATACCGCCCGAGACCACGACGGAGGCCTGATTGCGTATGCCTTCCTGCCTCAGCCGGCTGTCCACCGAGGCCAGGGCCAGTTCGATGGGAATACCGACGTTATCGCGGATGACCTTGGGCGCGGCGCCGGTAGCCCCGCGCAGTCCGTCGAGGACGACGATATCGGCGCCGCCTCTAACGATGCCGCTGGCGATGGCGGCGGAATTATGGACGGCGGCTATCTTTACCGATATCGGCTTGGTATAGTTGGTCGCTTCCTTCAGGGCGTAGATAAGCTGGGCCAGGTCCTCAATGGAGTAGATATCGTGCTGCGGCGCCGGTGAGATGGCGTCGGTTCCTTCGGGAATCATCCGCGTGAGTGATACGTCCGCGCTTACTTTCTCTCCGGGCAGGTGCCCGCCGATACCCGGCTTGGCTCCCTGTCCAATTTTTATTTCAACTACTCTGGCCGCATCGAGGTAATCGGCATGAACGCCGAAACGCCCTGATGCCACCTGAACGATAGTGTTGTCTCCGTATTTATACAGGCTGGGGTGAAGCCCGCCCTCGCCGGTGTTCCACAGTGTACCCATCTCAGTCGCCGCCCGGGCGAGGGATTCATGTACGTTGAGGCTTACCGCCCCGTAAGACATGGCGGCGAACAGCACCGGCACTTCCACCCTGACCAGCGGCGATAACTGCGTTTTTAAATCGAACGAGTCCGGTTCGACTTCCAGTTTATCGGGTTTACGCCCCAGGTAAGTGGCCAGTTCCATCGGCTCGCGCAGGGGGTCGATGGAGGGATTGGTCACCTGGCTGGCATTGAGCACCAGATGGTCCCAGTAGATGCGCTGGCCCTTGTCATCGCCCATGCCGGTCAATAGCATGCCCCCGGTCTCCGCCTGCTTGTTAATGTCCTCGATAATTTCAGGACGCCAGTTCTGGTTCCCGCGGTAGTCCAGCGGGCTATAGCTGATAGTTAATGCTCGGGTAGGGCAAAAGAGCACGCAGCGCTGGCAACCGACACAATTTTCCTCGCAGCTCCTTACCTCGTCGTCTTCTTCGTCGTAGTAGTATGCGCCAAAGCTGCACTGGTTGACACAGACCTGACACTGAATACACCGGTCTTTGTCTCTGATTATTTTAAATTTTGGTGCGCTATAAGTCTTCATAGTGTTATACCGACTTCCCGGCTGATAGCCTCTCCCCGCCAGTGATATCTTGTGGATTGGGCCCTTTTTTAAGCCTGCCGATAACCGGCTCGCCGCCCATGGGAATCCAGGACTTGTCCAGGTCGGGGCATATCAGGCGTATGGCCGACTCCTCGGATGAAAGGTACAGCATATCGCCCTTCTCTCCGACGGTCAGCGGTCGCAGCCGGATACGGTCGGTCAGGCCTATCATTTCGCCCTGACGGGCGATAATTACGGCGAAAGGCCCGTTCAGGAGCAGGCTGCTGTATACCTGACGTAATGCCCGCATGAGTTTTTGCTCTTTCGGCGGCATGCGTTCGATTTCGTCCCAGAAGGGGGCCGCCACTACTTTAGCGGTTATTTCCAAAGGCAGGTTGTGCTGGCGCATGAGCAGGTCGACAGCATAGGCGATAACTTCGGTATCGGTCTGCATAGTGCACTGGTAACCGTACTGCTCCAGGAAGCGGCGGTTTATTCCGTAGGATGAAATTTCACCGTTATGAATCACCGTCCAGTCCAGAATCGAAAACGGGTGCGCCCCTCCCCACCAGGCCACCGTATTGGTCGGGAACCTTCCGTGCGCCGTCCAGAGATAGCCCTGGTACTCTTCCAGTCGGAAATATTCAGCCAGCTCTTCGGGGTAACCCACGCCCTTAAATACGGCCATATTCTTGCCGCTGGAGAAAACGAAACTATTATTGCTACCGGTATTAATCTCCATGACCTTAGCCACGATATAATCGTCAATTGACAGGTTTTCCGGTAGATTTTGCGGTACGTCAAGGAAGTAACGCCATACCAGCGGGGTATTCTTAATCGCCGGTGTCGACCGGGTGGGTACTTCTTCCTCGCGGATAACGGTAAAATGTTTACGCAGGAATCCTTCCGTCTCCTGTTTATCTTCATTATCGAGAAACATGATGTGAAAGGCATAGAGGTCGGCATGCTCGGGGTACAGCCCGTAGACCGCAAAGCCCCCGCCCAGTCCGTTGCCGCGGTCGTGCATATTGGCGATTGCTTTAATGACGCTCTCCCCGGAGAACCTCTTGCCTGCCGTGTTCATGGCGCCGAATATCGAACAGGCGTCGATTACCTTGTCATCGCCATATGAGTTATTTAGCTGTCTCAATTTTCTCATCTATATTCCCCTCGGGAAAAAGTGCTAGTCACCGATGACCAGTTCCTCCGGCTCTTCAATAGAGGTTACCACCGGAACCCCTTCCGGAGGCGAACTCTCCAGCCGGTCTTTCCAGATTGATTCCGGCAGTGAAGCCAGCCCGAAATCGTCGGCGACGAGGACTTCTTTAAACTTTCTGACATTAACTCCATCTTTCATCAGATTATAGATGATGCCCGACTTCTCAATATCACCGGCGAAGACCATCCCGGCTAATTTGCCTTTTTTAATTATCACCTTCCTGTAAATACCGTCATACCTGTTTATCAGAGTCTCATAGCTATCATCGGGCGGTGTCACCAGTCCGGCCGAAGCAATATACACGCCGAAATACTTCAGGGCGTTCATGGCCGTCCCGCCTTGATATTCCGTCGGTTTACCCGCCATGTTCAGGCCGGCGGCCCTGCCCCCTTCGTAAGCGTTCGGCCAGACCGGGGTGAGCCGGTTTTCTCCGTAAACGAAATCGTGAGCTTCGGCGGCATCGCCGCAGGCATAGATATCAGGAGCGGAGGTCGCCATGCGGCGGTCGACGACGATGCCGCGGTTTATCTTGATACCGCTTTCGGAAACGACTTCCAGACGGGGACGGACGCCGATGGTGATTACAGCCATTTCGCAGGGCAGGACGCATCCGTCGTCGAGAGTGACGCCGCAGACCTCGCCGAGCAGGTAACTGTTTATTTTTTCGGGGGTATGTCCGGTGATGATATTGGTGCCGGCATGTACCAGGGCCTGCGCCTCAAAGACAGATGCTTCTTCGTCAAGTATCGTATTGAGAACCCGGTCCTTCATCTCGACGACGGTAACCTCGACGCTCCGCTTGAGCAGGGCCTCCGTAACGCTGACACCTATCAGACCGCCCCCGATAACCACGGCTCTTAACCTGCCCCGGTGTTGATTCAGGAAGCCATCGATAGCTTTGGCATCGTCAAGTTTATTAAAGGTGAAGACACCTTTTAGCCGGTTGCCTTCCATTTCCGGGAAAATAGGTGTGCCACCGGTAGCGAGCAGCAGTTTCTGCCAGCCCAGCGTTGTCCCGCTTTCCAGTTTAACCGTATGTTTGTCCGGGTTGACCTGAATAACTTTCTCGCCGAGAAGAGTCTTAATCTTATTCTTCTCGTAGAAATCGGGCTGGCGGTAAGCCATTTTCTCGACGGGGCAGGGGAGGGCCAGGTACTCGGAGATAAGCGGCCTCGAATAAGCCGGGTAGGGTTCGTCGGAGACTATGGTGATAGTCCCGGTCTTATCTACCTCACGAATAGCCTCGGCGGCACCGATACCACCGGCCGAGTTCCCGATTATCAAATATTTTGTTTTCTTAGTTGCTACCATTCTGTTACCACCTGATTAAGCAAGAGCTTCCTCGACTTCCGCATACAGAAGTGCCTCGTTTGGGCAGTTGGCGACGCATACCGGTAATTCCTCGTCCTGACAGAGGTCGCACTTGACCATCTTCTTCTGCGAAGTATCCAGCTTCGGCACACCCAGCGGGCAGGCCAGGGTGCACGTACCGCAACCGATACAGCGCTCTTCATCTACCATGACCAGAGAAGTCGAAGGGTCGCGCGATAGGGCACCGGTCAGGCATGCCCGAATACATGGTGCATCGTCGCAGTGCTGGCACCGCACCGAGAGAGATACGATTCCGCTTTCATCTACCCGAAGCCTTGATAATGGCCGGGGTATTTCTTTTTTATAGGCCTTAATCAGGTCTTTTGACTTGGAATGCTTTAACCGGCAATAGACCTCGCAGAGGCCACAGCCGATACATACATCCTCTTTAACATATACCTTTTTCATTAAATGTTCTCGATACAAATAAATGCGGTAAACGGTTGCCGCATTCCCCTCAATTTATAATAGCAGGTTTTCGTCACTTCGTCAATAGCTTTCCATAAAGGTATCGCTTCTCGCCAAGAAAGAGCAGTCATGAAATATTATAAAACCACCACCAACTAAAAGCAAACAGAACCTTTACGAATCTTCTGTAATTCATTACTGTTGGTGAAAATTTTAGATAATTATATATGTTAAAAAAAGACAGAGTATCAACCTCTGTTTGCATTTGTTCACGGAATGTTTAGACATATCTCGATTATGTTTATGGCTTGTTTATCATACCTGAATTAATATTTACAGGATGAAAAGGATAATAGTAAGACGTGTAAGAGCCCCAAGACCAAGAACCCAGACTGTCCAAAAGCAGCAAAACGGAATAAAACTGCTTAATGATGAAATTATCAAGAGCTTTAATCCCTCAATGCTGCAGCTCGGCGATATCAGTGCGCCCTGCCAGGAGAAAGAGGCGATAGCCGCTGTATTTGACCTCACTGGCTTTACGACTTTCTGCAACCAGGTAGACTCGTATCTCGCCATTCCTAAATTTCTCAACGATTTTCTGGAGTGGTTTTTCAATAGTATCAAGAAAGGGCTGACTGAAAACGATTTCGGTAACCATAGCACATTTTGGGCGGACTTTCCTACCCTGGTGAAGTTCCTGGGAGACGGGCTCCTGCTTATCTGGCATGCCAGAGGGATGACGGAAGACCAGATTTGCAGGATAGCAGCTACACTTTATGGGGTTTGCCGTGCCTACAGGCGCGAATTCTACCCCCAGATGAGCATGGCCGTGAATAAACCGCCGAGTGTTCTCAGGTGCGGCTTAGCACGTGGTAAGGTCTTCAGTGTGGGTGACGGTAGTGATTATGTCGGCCATTGTATAAATAATGCTTCCAGGTTATCGCGGGTAGGCGCCTTATCGTTTGGCTTCCCCCACCGCGGTTTTCAGGTTCGAGAGCACATGCCCGTCGAATACCGCCAGCTCTTTATACCCAAGTATGTTTCCATTCGTGGAGTGGGCGATAATGAGCTGGTGTGGGTAGGCAAAGAAGAGTTTGAAAGGTTGCCGGACAAAAACAAAGAGCTATTTCGGAGTCTTAAACCCGTAGCATCTTTAACCTAGCGTCTCATGCTGGATTTGAAAGCGAGAAAATAGTAAATGGTATCTAGCCTGGGTAAATCACAACCCCCAACAGTAGTGTCCGGCCGCGTGGAAAAAGAAAATAAGGCGCGGTTGGACCTTATTTACGAGGTAAGTAAGAAGGTCGGGTCGGTTCCGCGTATGGCACAGATGCTGGAACAGGTTATAAAAATGACTCAGAAGACTCTTAATGCCTCGGCGGCCTCAATACTGCTGTTCAGGGACAACGACCATGAGTTGTACTTTGAGGTTGCCTCGGGTCCGGTAGGCAAAGCATTGCGGCAGGTGAAATTGAGTACTAAGTATGGTATTGCCGGACAGGTTGCCCGCACGGGAGAGGCGTTGATTGTAAATGACGTCAGCCGTAGCGAGAATTTTCATAAAATGATTGATGATTACACCGGCTTTAGCACGAAATCTCTTGTCTGTGCGCCGCTGGCGGTACATGGGAAAATCCTGGGCGTGATTGAAGTCCTGAACAAACTGAATGGTAGCCAATTCGAGGACCAGGACATGGACGCCGTTATTTCGGTCGCCAATACGGCCGCTATGGCGATTGAAAATACGAAGCTGCACCAGACCGTGCTTGATGCCTATAAAAACACCATTAAGACCCTGGCGGCAGCCATTGATGCTAAAGACCCGTATACACGCGGGCATTCCCAGCGGGTGATGGAATACGCTTTGCTGGCCGGCGCTAACCTTTCGCTGTCCTCTGAGGAAATGGAAACTCTGGAATATGCGAGTATTCTCCATGACATCGGTAAAATATCCATTGATTCCGTTATACTGAATAAACCCGGCTCTCTAACCGAAAACGAGTGGGAGGTAATACAAGAGCATCCCACTGATGGAGCTAACTTGTTAAGGGGAATTTCCTTTCTGGAAAAGGCAAATGAGCTTGTGTTATATCACCATGAAAGGTTTGACGGAGAAGGCTATCCCACCGGACTCAAGGGTGATGCGTTACCGCTCGGGGCTCGTATAATAGCCGTGGCTGATGCTTTCGATAGCATGACCACCGACCGTTCCTATCGTCCGGCTATGACCATCGATCAGGCAATCAAGGAATTAAATAAGTGTTCCGGCAGTCAGTTCTGCCCTGTTGCCGTAAAAGCTTTTTCATCTGGACTTCGCATGAATACCAGTAAATGATCATCAGATAATCGGACCGTAAATTAACACTCGGAGGGATTTTACGTAAGGGGTTACAAGGAGATAGCAGGAGAATAGAGTGGATATCCGTATTCTTGGCGCACACAATTGTGAAACACTGACTTCCAGATGCGTCTGCTTTCTCATCGATGATACTCTGGCTATCGATGCCGGAAGCCTGACGTCCAGCCTTTCCGTTCAGGAGCAACGGAGATTAAACGCAGTTGTAATAACGCATCAACACTTCGACCATATACGGGATATTCCCGGGATAGCCCTGAATCTTTTCCGGTGTGGTGCCAGTATCCAGATATATTCCACGGCTACGGTCTGTGATATTATTGAAACCAACCTGCTGAACGGGAAGATTTACCCTCGATTCCATAAGATACCCGAGACAAAACCAACCGTTCATTTTAACACGATTAAACCACTAGAGCCGCAGGAAGTTGACGGTCACAATATCCTGGCTGTACCGGTAAACCATTTCGGCGCTACCGTTGGTTATCAGATTAGCGATAATCAGGGTAGGACTATTTTTTACACGGGTGATACCGGCCCGGGGTTATCAGACTGCTGGCGGCATATATCTCCGCAGCTATTGATGATTGAAGTTACCCTGCCTGACGAATGCGAGTTATTTGCCAGAGAAACAAGTCATCTCACCCCCCACATGCTTGAGCAGGAGTTAATCAGCTTCCGGGAATTAAAAGGCTACCTGCCCCAAGTGATAGCGGTACACATGGATATCAGCCTTGAGCCGGAAACTAAAGAAGAAATTTCAGCAGTGGCTAGAAGGCTGGACATCCCCATCACCGTGGCGCATGAAGGTATGCGACTTAAAATCTGAAGGAATGCGCTACAAGTCAGACATTTCCAATTTTTCAGGATATACCGGGTATGGTTACACCCGGATGCAAGCTACTTCATGGCCGTCACCGATATCACGTAGCGGGGGTACAGCCTGGCTGCACTCAGGTATAGCCATGAAACAGCGGGGGTTAAAAGAGCAGCCCGGTGGCGGATTCAGCGGACTGGGGACTTCACCCTTCAGGATGATACGCTCGCGGGTTTCCTCCACGAATGGATCGGCGATAGGCACGGCGGAGAGCAGGGCCCTGGTGTAGGGGTGCAGCGGATTTTCGTAGAGCTCTCTTGACCTGCATATTTCCACAATACGTCCCAAGTACATCACAGCCACGCGGTCGGAGATATGCCTTACCACGGAAAGGTCGTGAGCGATGAAGAGGTAGCTGAGCCCTTGGGTCCTGGCCTGCAGTTCTTCCAGCAGGTTGATAATCTGGGCCTGAATAGAAACGTCCAGGGCGGAGATGGGCTCATCGCAGACAATGAGGTCGGGGTCGCAGGCCAGGGCGCGCGCCACGCCGATACGCTGGCGCTGGCCGCCGGAGAACTCATGGGGGAAGCGGTCGGTCATGGAGGTGTCGAGGCCGACGACGCCGAATAGCTGCTCCACTTTCTCGCGGTATTCACCCTTACTCAGGACCATCTGGTGAATTTTCAATGGTTCGCCGACGATATTCCCGGCGTTCTGGCGCGGGTCAAGTGAGGAGTAGGGGTCCTGGAAGATGAGGGCCATGTTGCTGCGGATTTCCCGCAGCTTCTTTTCGGGAAACGTGGCAAGATCCTCGCCTTCAAAGAGGATTTTACCTTCGGTGGGTTTATAGAGGCCGAGGACGCAGCGGCCGACAGTGGTCTTACCGCAACCGCTTTCGCCCACGAGGCCCAGGGTTTCGTCCCGTTTTAGTTTAAAAGTAACGCCGTCAACTGCTTTAACATCAGCGACCTTTCTACGTAGCAAGCCACGGGTAACCGGGAAGTACATTTTCAGGTCCTGGATGTCCAGGATAGCATCATTGCTTTTTTGGTTCACTTATTTCTCCTTGGTATCAGCATAGCAGCTAATGTAGTGGTTACCCTCGATAGCTTTCAGAGGTGGCCACGGTTCCCGGGCGCATTTATCCAGTTTGTAGGAACACCTGGGCAGGAAGGCGCAGGTAGTGGGCATGTTAATCAGGTTGGGTGGCAGACCTTCGATGGGTACCAGCTTGGTGCCCTCCTCCTCATCGAGTCTGGGTATGCACTTGAGGAGGCCGATGGTATAGGGGTGGCGCGGTTTACTGAAGATATCCTTGGTAGTGCCGGACTCAACGATACGCCCGGCATACATGATATAGATTCTCTGGGCGTATCGGGCGACGACCCCCAGGTTGTGGGTGACGATGATCAATGAGGTGCGGAAACGCTGGACCATGTCTTTCATCAGTTCCAGGAGCTGTGCCTGTGTGGTAACGTCCAGGGCGGTAGTCGGCTCGTCGGCGATGATTATTTTGGGGTTACAGGAAAGGCCCATGGCAATCATGACGCGCTGGCGCATACCGCCGGAGAAGTGATGGGGGTAATCATCGATGCGGCTTTCCGCGCCGGGAATACCCACTATGCTCATGAGCTCGATGGCTCTCTTACGGGCGGTGTCATCGTTCATTTTCATGTGGAGTTGCAGCATTTCGGTAAGCTGCTGGCCGATGGTCAGGACGGGGTTAAGGGAGGTCATGGGCTCCTGAAAAATCATGGCGATTTTAGCGCCGCGTACGGAACGCATTTCAGGGCCGTTGGCCTTGTAATTGAGGAGGTTCTGGCCTTCGAACATGACCTCGCCGCCGGCAATTTCGCCCGGGGCGCTGATGAGCTGCATGACGGATAGCTGGCTGACGGACTTACCGCAGCCGCTTTCACCCACGAGGCCGATGATTTCCTGCTCGTCGAGGTAGTAGGAAACGCCGTCGACGGCCTTAACCAGGCCGCTCTCCGTCTTAAATTGAGTTACCAGGTTGTTAACTTTTAATAATTCCGTCATTTTACGTTCTTTTTTTAAATTGTCAAGCTTTTTCAGGCTAAATCCTTTTTAATCAAGGTTAATTAGCAGATAAAGAGGTGAATCAGGCCCTTATAACGGAATTTTGACACGAACCGTGCCGCTAAGTCAAATGCCGTACAGTCAGTAATTGGGATACCGC
>JAGLTT010000129.1 GCA_023135135.1 Dehalococcoidales bacterium | reverse complement strand
TTCCAGGTTCTTGAGCGACCTGCCCACCATTTCACGCGCGGTGCCTATCATCGCCGCCATCTCCTGCTGGGTAAGGCGCGGCCTCTCGCCGGCACCGTCCCCGGCGTATTCAAGCAGCATCTTGGCGACCCTGCCGGTTACATGCCGGAAGGAGAAATCTTCAACCAGCGATACCAGTTCCTGTACCCTCCGTGATAGCACCTGGATTACATTCAAAGCTATCTGCGGGTGCTCCCGGAGGACAATTTCCAGGTCGTTCTTCTTTATTGCGTTGAGAACCACCGCGCCCATGGCTGCGGCGCTGATGAGATTCGGCATACCGCTTAAAACGGAGACATCGTTGAAGGACTCACCGGGGCGTATGATGCGGAAAATCTGCTCTTTGCCGTCGGCAGATGTCTTGAAGACCTTGAACGCGCCAGCCACCACGAAGTACAGCACGTCCGACGGTTCACCCTCGAAACTGAGTATCTCGCCCCTGTCGGCTTTTTTCTCGAAAATATACTTCCCGACCGATTCGATTTCGGAATCGCTCAGGCCGGTAAAGTACGGAATCGCCTTTAGAAATTCACTCTTAACGGTCATGTCTGTCCGAACACGCTCCTGATATCACCGGAAATTACTGGTAGGATTATACCAATTCCGAAGGCATTCGGCAAAATAGGGCAGTATGACAATGGAGAATAAAGAAAATAATGTGGATATCCGACAAACTGCCGATATCAGTTCACTCCGCTGAAATAATAGCCGACCCCCGGTTCGGTCAGGATGTACTTGGGTTGTGAAGGGTTCGGTTCTATTTTCTGGCGTAAGTGGGATATGTAAATGCGTACATAGTCCACGTCGTCGATATATTCCCAGCCCCAAACGTTTTCCAGTACCTGCTGGTGAGACATGACGCGACCGGCATTCTCCACGAGCAATGCCAGAAGACGGAATTCACGCGGCGTGAGTTTCAACCGCTCCCCGTTGATGGAGACCTTCCGCTCTGCCACGTTTACGGTGAGGTAATTGTTGGCAAAGAGGACTTTCTTGTTCTGGTTCATGTAAGAGGGTTTCTCGGCCCGCCTTAATGCCGCCCGGACCCTGGCCTGCAGCTCCCGGTTCCCCACGGGCTTGGACAGGTATTCATCGGCGCCGCATTCGAGACCGCGCACGATATCGTCCTCGGAGTTACGTTTGCCGGTGAGCATAATAACGGGTATGTCACTGGCCTCGCGGATTAAGCGGCAGGTCTGCCAGCCGTCGATTTCCGGCATCATGACATCCAGCAGGACGAGGTCGGGCTTCCGCTCGTAAATAATGCGTATGGCCTCCTGCCCGCTGTTGGCTTTTATCACGTTATACCCGTTGCTGGTTAAAACCTGGTCGACCAGTCTCAGCTGGGCAGGCTCATCATCGACAACAAGAACCGTTTTAGTCATATTCGTTCCTCTTGACAACAATTGTAGTATCTTTTTACCGATAGCATTTTACGACTACTCCGGCATACTGTTTACCAGGTCCAGCAGGCGCTTGGCGCTGTCCAGGATATCATTCAGACTTCGTCTCTGTTCTTCGTTGATTTTACCCGGCACCTCATCGAGCATCAGCTCGGTAAAGCCGATAATTATGTTCAAGGGCGTACGGAAGTCGTGAGACATCTTGGCAAGGAACTCGGATTCAACCTTTATGCCTCTCGCACCCGCAGGCCCGCCACTATCACCATTATTATGTGCCATAAGTATTATTATAGCAAATATCAAGTCATCAGGCAATATACTTTAGTACTGGATACCCGTGTTTTTAGTTAAGTAGGGGAGTTAAAAAGTGTTGCTGAGGCCACTTGTAGAGTCCGTTAGCAGGAATGCGTGCGGAGAATGGAGAATTTTATTGAACCCGTGTTGGGGGCTAATGAATTACGGAATCGGGGTATTAATAGAGTGGTAACTAATTATAAATGGGAAGGTTTGTATCTCAGGTATTCCCGAATGGACCTGTCGATGTAAGCCACGGCCACGTCCTCTCTCCGGAACCTTCGTTCACCCCTCGGGCCGATACGATAGGTCAATATTCTTCCCTGCCGGCACCATCGCCTTATCGTGCCGGGGTGAACGTTAAAAATTCGGGCGACATCGCCTGTCGTCAGCATGATACTTTCGGACCTCTTTCCGTCCCGGGCGGGGTACTGCCTGTTTTACCAGGCCTCGCTGGGTACAACCTCTTGTTCGGGGGAGAGCTCGAACCAGTGGTTGAATACCGAACCCCCCGAAGCGTTCGCCAGTATTCTCTCTTTAACGTCTTCGTAGTAGCCCTGGAACTCGGGCATTTGCTCACCTTCTTCATCGAAGACCATTACCATGTTATTTTTTATCCTGATAACTGTCCTGATCACGGCCACTCTCCTATGCTGAAATTTTACTTCTCTGATTCTATCGTAATCCCTGAATGTTAATTGTTCATAAAATCAGTATTAAAATAACGTTAAAAATAGTACTAATAAGTACTACCTTGTATTCGATTGGCGGTTTTGCCTATAATGTTCTTGTTTGCCAGTAAAGGAGACTATGAGCCGACTTATAGACGAATTCCACAAAGCAACCCGGACCACCGCCCAGCCGATGGGTTTCCGGGCGGCTAGGCCAACCGCAGCGGCGGCGCGAATGCCGCTTGTTGCCAGTCTGGAAATCGGAGCGAATGAAAATCCGGCCGATTGTACCGGGGGCGCCAGTGCCGTTTTGCTCAGGCCGGGTAAAACACGCCCGACGGCGAAAACCATCCAGACGATGGTAAAAAACCTGCCGGATATTCCCTGGGGAGTATATCTGGACGATAACGGCGATAAAAAGGCGGTGTCACCTGAAGGGGAGGGGTGCGATTTCGTGGTATTTTCCGCATCCGGTCGAATATCCGTCACCCCTCAGGAAGAAAAAATCGGCAGGATTTTACAGGTAGAGTCGTCGATGGATGACGGCCTGCTGAGAGCCATTAACGACCTGCCGGTGGATGCCGTACTTATCGCCGATACTTTCGAAGGCGGCGGTACTCTGGTATGGCACCAGCTGATGATATTCCAGCACCTGGCGCGTCTAATCTCCAAGCCACTGATAGTAACCGTCCCGGCGCACGTCAGCGGGGAAGAGCTGAATGCCCTCT
>JAGLTT010000128.1 GCA_023135135.1 Dehalococcoidales bacterium | reverse complement strand
TAAAGTCGCTGGGCGTGGAGTTCATCATCTCCTCCAACTCCTGCGGCAGCTTCAAGGAAGACATCAAGCCCGGCCACCTGCTCGTGCCCGACCAGATAATCGACCGTACCCAGAAGCGTGTCAACACCTTCTTCGGCGAAGGCATCGTCGCCCACATCCAGTTCGCCGACCCCTTCTGTCCCGTGCTCAGCCAGATAATTTATGAGTGCGCGCTGGAAGCCGGCGCCACCGTCCATAAAGGCGGCACCTTCATCGCTATGGAAGGCCCCACCTTCTCCACCCGCGCCGAGTCGCGACTCTACAAATCCTGGGGCGCCGATGTCATCGGCATGACGGTGCTTCCGGAAGCCCGGCTCGCCCGCGAGGCGGAAATCTGTTACGCGTCAATCGCCTGCGTCACCGACTACGATTCCTGGCATGAGACCAACGAAACGGTCACCGTCGAGGCTATCCTGACGACCATGCGCAACAACGTCGATTTCGCCAAGAAGACCATCAGGCTGGCGGCGGGGAGGCTGCCGGCAAAAAGGGAGTGCGACTGCGCTTCAGCCCTGGGCCCGGCGCTGGTGACCGATATGTCAACGGTCCCCGCCGCACAGAAGAAAAAACTCGATTTGCTCATCGGGAAATACATCAAAAAGGATTAATTTTATGTCAAATACTGAATTCAACTGCCTGCCGACGATAATCGGGAGCGTGCCTCACACCGACCCTCAAAAGGCATGTGCGTTGCTAACGCGTTTCCTGAAAGACATCCCCACCTGGCCGCAGCTGCCGAAGAAATCGTTCCTGGAGAACATGTACGTCCAGTACAGCCAGGGCTTCCCCGGCGTGGTCGTCGAGGGGGATAGAATTTACGTGGACACTTCCAAGGACTACCAGAAGCCGCTGGAAACGCTGTATCAGGCCTACCTGGACAATAACGCGTCAATATTCACTATGGGGCGGGACCATGTGGCGGGGCTTTACGCCCTCCTGGAGCAGGACGGGTTATCCCCGAAGGCGGTCAAAGGATGTATTACCGGGCCTTTATCCTGGGGCATTACCGTTACCGACGAAAACAAGCGGTCGATACTCTATCATGAAGTACTCGGGGATGCCGTCCCCAAGTTTTTAAAACTCAAGGCAGCCTGGGAAGAAAATGAATTAAAGAAAATATCCAAGAATACCATCATCTTCGTCGATGAGCCGATTATGGCCTCCTATGGGTCGATCGTGGCTTCCGGCCCGTTCTCCAAACCGGAAAAAATCATCGAGATGATTGACGAGGTCTTCGATGGCATCAGCGGGTTAAAGGGGATACACTGCTGCGGCAATACGGACTGGTCGATACTGCTGAAAACGAAAATGGATATTCTCAATTTCGATGCCTACGACTATGCGCAGTCGCTAAGCCTTTACCCCGACGAGGTCAAGCAGTTCATCGCGCGGGGCGGCTGTATCGCGTGGGGTATCGTTCCCAACCATACCGAGCCGTTAATGAAAGAGTCGATAGCCAGTCTGAAGGACCGGCTGGAAGAAGCGATGGCGCCCTTCACCCGCAACGGACTGTCAATTAAGGACATCGTTAAAAACAGTCTGCTTTTACCCTGCTGCGGCTTGAATGCTTTAACGGAAGAGGGTGTAGAACAGGCATTGACGCTGCTCACCGGATTATCCGGGGAGATGAGGAAAAAATATGGATTGTAATATCGACGCCAATAAAGCGAAATGCAACTGCACCTACGAGCCCTGCCCGCGCAAGGGCAAGTGCTGCGAATGTATCAGCTATCACCTCAAAATGGATGAGCTGCCCGCCTGCGTCTTCCCGTCGGAGGTGGAACGCACCTACGACCGCTCCTTCGCCCGCTTTGCCGAGCTTGTTCAGGGGAGGGGTGGCAGGAAAAGCTGATTTAAGCTATATTATTAGTAATGAATAAATCGAAAAGAGTCGCCTGGCATAAACACCTGAAAACGGCGAAAAAGCTTCAGGAAAAGAGAAAAGAACAGTCCAAGACTGCGAAATAGCGCTCTATCCCCTGATTTCAGAGCAACACAGGTCACTGACAACACCTGCGGTAGTAATTTTCAGTTGAGGGGTGCCGCCTGTATGTCGGAGCTGCCGGAACTGATTCAAGCCCTGCTCGACCCGCAATCCTACCCCGAGCCCCCGCAGCGGGTGGAACTGGTGCAGACCCAGATGTCCTATGTCTTCATCGCCGGCGACTACGTCTATAAGGTAAAGAAGCCGGTGGATTTCGGCTTCCTGGACTACACCACGCTGGAGAAACGCCTCACCTTTTGCATCAAGGAACTCGAACTCAACCGCCGGCTCTGCCCCGATGCCTATCTGGAAGTGGTGCCGGTGACGCTGGACAATGGCCGCTACATCATCGGAGGAACGGGAGAATCTGAAGAGTATGCCGTGAAGATGCGCCGCCTGCCCCGGGAAGCCATGATGGATACCCTGCTGCCCGAAAATAAGGTTACACCGGAGATGCTGGCCAGGGTAGCGGCGCTGCTGGTGGAATTCCATCGGAAAGCCGCTACCGGCGGGGACATCAACGAATTCGGCGGCACCGACTCTGTTTTCCGGAACACCGACGAGAATTTCACCCAGACCGAGAAATACATCGGCATCACCGTCTCCGCGGAAACCCACGGACGGCTAAAAGCCTGGAACGAGAATTTTATCAAAACAAACGAGTCTTTATTTCAAAAGCGGGTGGCCGAGGGCCGTATCCGCGACTGTCATGGAGACCTGCACGCCGCCCATATCTGCTTTAATAATGGCATCTGTATCTACGACTGTATCGAGTTCAACGACCGCTTCCGCTACTGCGATGTCGCTTCGGAGGTCGCCTTCCTGGCCATGGACCTCGACCACTACGGACGGGCTGACCTTTCCGACAGCTTCATCGATGCCTACGTTAAAGAGAGCGGCGACGGGGAAGTTAAAACACTGCTCAATTTTTATAAATGCTACCGCGCCTGCGTGCGGGGCAAGGTGGGGTGCTTCCAGTACGCCGACGCATTTATAGACCCCGGAGAAAAGGCAAAAATACTGGAAAACACGCGGAGCTACTTCGAGCTGGCGGAATCTTATGTAGCAGGTGACTAAGGAGATAGAGAATTGAGAGAACCCTTCGCAAAATTTATTGAAGCCGAACTCAAGC
>JAGLTT010000127.1 GCA_023135135.1 Dehalococcoidales bacterium | reverse complement strand
ATATCCGCGGCAGAAAGGGCCTTCTTCAGATGACACGCTACCAGCGGGATGGAGATAATCTCGCCGCTGTATATGTTGAACACGGTGGGAGAGAAAACGGGTGGGCGGGCCAGGCCGACGATTTTCGTCATTTCAGGCAGGTGTTTGTGATTCAATTCGAGTGAATAAGGGCGGGGGTTTTTGACATAATCGGGCGCATCCCCGTTCTCATAGTCGCCAATCATAGACTTGCCGCCGCCGCTGTAGCCGACAACGGCATGGCAGGTAACCGGGTATTCCGGACCGACAATGCCTTTCGCTACAAGCGGATAGAGTATCGCAACAAACCCGGTAGCGTGGCAGCCGGGCACGGTAATCCTTTTGGATTTTTTTATCAGGCTTCTCTGTTCTTTCCTGAGTTCGGGGAGGCCGTAGACCCACCCTTCTGTCACGCGGTGAGCGGTTGACCCGTCTATTACACAGACCGAGCTGTTCTTAATCAGGCTGACAGATTCGCGCGCGGCGTCATCCGGCAGGCAAAGGAACACGATATCCGCTTCGTTTAACAGTTTGCTTTTGGCTTCTGGGTCCTTGCGTTTCCCTTCGGGTACCTCGATAATTTCAATGTCTTTTCTGCCGTTCAAACGCTCGCGTATTTTCAGCCCGGTCGTGCCGTGCTGACCGTCAACAAACACCGTCTTTTTCATCATTAGGAGTATAGCATAAGCATGGCCGAATTCACACCGATAGCTGAGGATGTAAATGACCGCCTTTTTGCCGCTGAGTGTCTTTTATATCTAAAGAAATAAAATTTTGTGTATAATAAAATTCACGTTTGTACGTGCGTACCTCTTGACATGAGTGTAACAATAGTTTATTGTTTATAGCAAATAGCTTTGAGGGAAGGAGGAAATACATGCAAGCATATTGCGTGAAATGCCGCGCCAAGAAGGAAATGAAAGATCCCAAAGGTATTACCATGAAGAATGGCAAGCCGGCGACGCAGGGAATATGCCCGACCTGCGGCACCAAGATGTTTAGAATCGGCAAGAAGTAAAGCCGGTATTATAAAGGGATTTATATATAGATAGGCTGGATATTTACTCATTCAGGAATATCCAGCCTTTTTTATATGTGGGGGATAGACGGATTTATAAAGTGGGAGAATTAAGTAACGTACTTTGTGACCAGGTCTCTGGTATTGACTACGTTGAGTTTGCGGAAGATTAGAGAGAAACGGTCTTCCAGTTCCTTCATTATCTTGTGGTGATTCGCCTCCGGGAGGTGCCATAATTCTTTCTTAAAATCACCGAAGGCCTTCTTGCGTGTTTTGTAGAAGAATTGCTCTTCCGTTTCCACGGACTTCTTCTCGCCTTTGTATTGAGTATCGAGGTGCTTGTGTATCGTTCCCAGCAGTTCTGCGGGGAAGTTCGGGCTGTCGTATATCATGTTCTGGAAACCGGTGGCCAGGTGCACCTCAACCGTATCGACCTGCGGGAACATATCGAAGGCATCGTCGGGCAGGGTGGAGGCACCGTGCTGTACCGCCCCGCCCATGCCGTATTCCTCCCGGGCTACTTCAGAGAGGTCTCTCAGGGTATTGAAATCGATGCTGACCTCAGCAATCGAGCCGTCGGGTAAAACGACTCCGCCATGCGATGTACCGGTCTGCACGCTGATTTTGGAGATTCCCTGAACGCCCGGCTCCAGCAAGCGATGGTAGCCGTCCATATAAGCTCTAAGGTCTTCTACAGTGCTGTTGCCCTTACCTATTTCGCCAATCTCACCGCCTACCGAGACGGTTACGCCTTCCGGCTCGATGCTGCGGATAAACTGCGTCATCTCCGCCGTAATCTGCGAGTTCTTTTCCTGCTGTTTTTCGAATCCGGATTTGGCTAAATCAACGAGGGTAGAGGCGTCGATGTCAATATTATAGAAACCGGCATTGACGGACTCCTGTATCAGTTCCTTGATATCGTTCAGTTCGCCGTCTGCATTTTCCCGATACATCTTCCGTCTGACCTGGAAGTGGTCACCCTGGATAAAGACCGGCCCCTGAAATCCTTCCCTGATGGCGGCGGCCAGGATACAGGACGCATACTCTCCCGGACTCTGCACGGTATAGCCCATTTCGGAACGGGCTATCTCGAAGATAAAGGCGCCCACTGCGTCTTTTTTGGCCGCTCTGAAGACCGCCCTGGCAACATGGTAGGTAATGCCGCGGATATTGATAGCCGGCACGGTCATACCGTGATAAAGTCCTTTGCCGGAGGCTTCATAAAGTCCCTGGATGCTGGCGGGGTAAATACCTCCGCTGCGGGCCATCTCCCGGATAACGTGATAGTGTTCTTCCCGCATCTGCTGGTCCGCCCCGAAAACCGCCAGCTCTATGAGCGTATCTATATTATTTTTGCTTTTTATGTGGCTGGATTCGCTTGGCATCTTTCTTCTTACCATTGTTTAAAATAGAGCGGCGCCCGTTATACCTATCGGAATCGTACTGGGTGGCGGTATCTACCAGATTCAGCTTTCCGTATATGTTTGCCAGCGGGCAGTAGGAAATTTTACCGTTACGGACACAGACCATATTGCCGTACTTTTTCTTTACCACCAGGTCAACAGCGGCAATGCCGAAATATCTACCCATTCTACGGTCGTAGGCGCAGGGGGCGCCGCCGCGCTGGAGGTGGCTTAAAATAACGCTTCGCGTCTCCAACTTGGTGCCCTTTTCGATTTCATGAGCTACGAATTCACCGATACCGCCGAGGGCTTTATGGCCAAAGCTATCGACCCCTTCTTTTTTTACGACCTCGGTGCCGCCTTTCGGCTTGGCCCCCTCGGCCACCACGATGATTTCATACCTTGTCCCCGACCTTCTCCCCTCCGAAACGAGCTCGTTCACCTTCTCAATGGAGAAGGCATACTCCGGGATGAGGATGATATAAGCTCCGCAGGCCTCGCCGCCTTCCAGGGCCAGCCAGCCGGCGGTCCGGCCCATCGTTTCCACCACGAATATTCTCCGGTGGGAACCGGCGGTAGTTCGTAAACGGTCGACCTCTTCGACGATGACATTCAGGGCTGTTTCATAGCCGAGGGTGTAGTCGGTCTCGGGGAGGTCTTTATCAATCGTTTTAGGAATGCCGATAGCGTTCACACCTTCTTTGAAAAGTCGGGTGGCGATGGCCAGAGTACCGTCGCCGCCGATAGCGATGACGGCTTCCAGTCCGAGTCTCTCGATGTTCTCAATTA
>JAGLTT010000126.1 GCA_023135135.1 Dehalococcoidales bacterium | reverse complement strand
AGGCGTTCCTGTACCTCGGGCAGGTCGATTTTGTTCAGGGCCAGAATCTGAGGCTTTTGCGCCAGAGACGGGTCGAACAGGTTAAGTTCTTCATTAACACGCATCATGTCGTCAACGGGGGACTCCGAGCTGCCATCGATTAGATGTAAAAGCATCTTGGTGCGCATGGCGTGGCGCAGGAACTCATGCCCGAGGCCTCGTCCCCGATGGGCGCCCTCTATCAGGCCGGGAATCTCCGCCATGACAAAGCTATCTAGACCGATTTCCACAACGCCAAGTATCGGCTCGATAGTAGTAAAGGGGTAACTGGCGACCTTCGGTTTCGCCGCCGATGCCGCGGCCAGCAGGGTCGACTTACCGGCGTTGGGGTAACCGATAACACCAACATCAGCAATCAACCTCATCTCCAGTCGTATGGCCTTCTCTACCCCGGTCTCACCCCTCTGGGCGATATGCGGCGCCTGGTTGGTCGAAGAAGTATAATGAGTATTACCCCAACCACCTTTACCACCCCCGGCTACAATCACCTCGTCACCTGGCTTCTCCAAGTCAGCGAGTATTATATCAGCACCGTCTTCCGAATCCGACATAATAATCGTTCCCGCAGGTACCAACAGTACCAGGTCCTTCCCATTCCTGCCGTGCTTTCGGTTGCCACCACCGTTCCCCCCTTTTTCCGCACGGTAAATTTTATTGCGGCGGTACCTGCGAAGGCTGTCAACAGTGCCGTCTGCCCTGATTATCACATCTCCACCAATTCCCCCGTCACCACCGTCCGGGCCACCGTAAGCCACGAACTTTTCGTGCCTGAACCCTACGGCTCCGTTTCCCCCATCACCAGCCCTGACTCTTATCTCTACCTTATCAAACATATTACTTACTTGGTTAATTTATTTATGATTACTATGATTATACTACAACATTGATTATCTTACTTTGTATTAACAGTACTAATATTATAGTTTTCGGGAGAAGAAACCTTTTTCTTATCAGGTATCTGGTGAACTGCGGTATTACACACGAGGCAGTATAAAATTAATCGCAATATTGTCACAAAGTAATCACAAAATATACCAATAAAATCACAAAAACAAAACAAACGTTAAGATAATAAAAAGTTTGACAAATGAAAGAGTAAACGGTGGACGTGGATATCCGCGACGGTCAGGCCGCATGCTTGGAGTTATATTTTGGATGGAGCTGCCGATGAATGTCGTGTAATTTCCGTTTCAGGTAGGGGCTATCGCTGATATCGCCGACTATTTTCTTGCAGGCGGCGGTTACCGAGGCAGCGTCGCGGTTACCGAGTTCCCGGCCGATTTGAACGAGTGAGCAGTTGGTTTCCTGCCGGATAAGGTACATAGCCAGGCGCCGTGCCATATTTGTGTCCTTATCTCTCTTGCGCCCCAGAAGTTCTTCCCTGGGCAGCTGGAAACATTCGGCCACGGCTTCCACTATTGAATGCGGCGTGATATCATCCGTGAGGTACTCTTTGCTGGCTACGTCCTCGAGGGCTCTTTCGGCAATCTCTATGGTCGGGACAACGCCCAGCAGCTTGGAATAGGCGACCACGCGGTTGAGCGAGCCCTCCAGCACCCGGATATTACGCTGCGCTTCATTCGCAATTAACTCAAGGACCTGTATATCAATGCTAACCCCGTTGTGACGGGCTTTCGACTGAAGTATGGCCAGGCGCGTCTCGAAGTCCGGTGGCTGTATATCGACGATAAGGCCCCATTCGAAGCGCGAACGCAGTCGCTCTTCCAGCAGGGGCATCGATTTGGGAGGGCAGTCGCTGGTGATGACGATTTGCCGGTTGGTGTTGTGGAGTTCATTGAAGGTGTGGAAGAAACTTTCCTCGGTCTGCTCCTTGCCGCCGATGAAATGAATATCGTCAATAAGGAGCATGCCGATGCTGCGGTACTTGTTGCGGAATTCCTCGGTAGTCTTCTCGCGCAGGGCGCTGACGAACTCATTGGTGAACTGCTCGGCGCTGGCGCAAATAACATTTATATGGTTGGCTGCCGCTGACTGCCCGATGGCATGGAGAAGGTGCGTCTTGCCGAGACCGGCCCCACCGTAGACGAACAGGGGATTGTAGCTGTGTCCCGGGTTCTGGGCTACGGCCAGCGCAGCGGCGCGAGCCAGGCGGTTGCCGCTGCCTTCGATAAAAGAGTCGAAGGTGTAATGCGGTTTTAGTCTGGTATAGGAGGGTGTGGGTGGAGGAATGACCGGTTGCGTGGCGCTGTTACCGCGGTGGGGAGTTTTGCCGTTCACCTGAAATAGCACCTGAACATCGGTTGACGTGAGGCCGATAAGCGCCTTTTCGATAAGGGAGCGCTGGTTCTTATCCAGGTATTCGGCGGCGAAGGTATTGGGAACACCGATGATGAACTGGTTATCCTGGTAGCTTAAGCCGGCGGTTTTGCTGAACCAGGTCCGGTAGTTCGGCTTGCTGACCTGGATCTGTAGCTCTCCAAGGGCAGCTTCCCATATTTCCTGAGGTGTCCTGTTGTGAGACGGTTCCATACGCTTTGTGCCTGCATCGAATCCCGGCGCAGGCAAAAAATACCCCCCTATCCTGCTTAAGGCACGAGTTTATAAGGCTTCGTTTGTTGTCTGGAATTCCCGCCTTTTGTGGCGGGTTCTTCGGAGCAAAAGGTTAATAAATGATTAAATTATTAACACCAACTAGCATACTACCGACACCCCCCGAGTGGCAAATATTTTGGGGACGGCAACCAGCCATTTTTGTCGTATTTTTCCTCTTAATAACTCTTAAGAACTGTGTTTTTTGCTGGTTTTCGGGGGTTGCCAGCCCAAAACGACAAGTTGTTGAAAAATATATTTTTTGGTAAAATTCTTGGGACTGGAGGTCTGGATTGCGCATTGTTTTTATGGGTTCGCCCGAGTTTGCCGTCCCCACCCTGGAGCACCTCATCCTCGACGGTTATAACGTCGTTGCCGTTTATACCCAGCCGGATAGGCCTGCCGGACGGGGGCGCGCCACGGTCCCGCCGCCGGTAAAGAATACGGCCGTAAAGATGGGGCTGCCGGTCTTCCAGCCGGAAAGCTTCCGATCGAGCGAGGTGGTAGCGCAGCTGGAGGCAGTAAAACCCGATGTAATCGTGGTGTGCGCCTTCGGGCAGATTCTGCCGCAGGCGGTCCTGGATATACCACCTTACCAGTGTGTTAACGTACACTTTTCGCTGCTGCCCAGGCACCGGGGAGCCTCGCCGGTGGCGGCGGCTATTC
>JAGLTT010000125.1 GCA_023135135.1 Dehalococcoidales bacterium | reverse complement strand
AGCTTATAGGGTTGTGATGCAAACAGCTTTTTAGCCTCTGCTTTGGTAATTTCCCGGTGAGTGAAGGGTAAATCCGCCTTGATTATCTCCCCCATCTTCTCTTCGATTATGGGCAGGTCGTCGGGCGTCAGCGAGCGCGGTAAATCGAAATCGTAATAGAAACCGTTTTCTATAGACGGGCCGATGCCGAATTTAGCGTCTGGGAATACGGACAGCACCGCCTCGGCCATGACGTGAGAGGCCGAGTGGCGCATGGTTTCCAGTTTATTTTCTGCGTTCACAAATCAATTATATCAGCGTTTAGCTACGAACGCAATGAGGTTCTGTTGAAAGGGCAGGGGTAGCCGGGCAGGTAATATATGGATGTTTTACAGGCATACCCCTGAACTGCTAGACTGATTTATGTCCCTCACCATCAAGAAGGCCTTTCCTATTCTGGGACTCTCCATTTTCTCCTCGATGGTTGGTCTCGGCATCATAGCACCGCTGCTGCCGATTTATGCCAAGAATCTGGGCGCAACCGGTGTCTGGGTAGGCGTCATCTTTGCCGGATATGCAATTTCACGCACGGTTATCCTGCCTTTTGTCGGTAAATTGTCAGACCGCCGCGGCCGCAAGCTGGTTATAGCCGTCGGGCTGTTCATATTCGCCCTGACCTCTTTTGCCTATGTCCTCGCCGATAACCTGGCCAGCCTGTTGGTAATACGGTTGTTGCAGGGCGTGGCCGCAGGCCTTGTTCAACCCATTGCCCAGGCCTATATCGGCGATATCGCGCCGGAAGGTGAAGAAGGGAAATGGATGGGACTCTTTAACGCCACATTTTTAGTAGGCTGGGGCTGCGGTCCCCTCATGGGTGGAATTCTGACTGATTATTTCGGGATGGATTCCGCTTTCTACGTTATGGGCGTTCTTAATGTACTGGCGTTTCTGGGTGTCGCCTTATTTCTACCGGACACTATCCACAAAAAAAGGGAAGCTGTTGCCGGGGCTTCTTTTAAGGATATAGCGTCGAGCAATTTAAGCAGGGGACTCTTTAGCTTCCAGATTGGCGACGCGGCCCACCGGGGTATCGTCCAGACTTTCATTCCCGTCTTTGGGGGTCTGACTATCGGTCTGAGTACGTCTCTTATCGGGACGATATTATCGGTCCTCGTCCTGGGAGCCGGGTTGATACAGATATTTAGCGGCCGACTCGCCGACAGGTTTAATAGAAGGGTAATCGTAATTCTCGGTAGTCTTGGTATATTAATATCCATGCTCCTGATTCCCTTTTCTGTCGGCTTCTGGACATTGATGGTTTTTCTGGCTATCGCTATTATTGGTGACGCTACGGCTTTACCTTCCGCTTCGGCTCTTGTTATTGAAGAAGGCAGGAAATTCGGTATGGGCATGGCTATGGCCATGTTTAATATGGGCATGGGTGTGGGCCTGTCCGTCGGCCCGATTCTGGCCGGTCTGGCGGCAGATTTGATGGGTATTGAATCTGCCTTTTACTTCACGGCGATTCTCATGCTTGTTTGCACCATTGCCTTCGGCCGGTTTACCCGTCGCCAGCCTGGAGTAAACGTCTAGAAGCGCCGGCTTTTTATCCTGTTATCGATAAAACTCACCAGGAAAAGAAGCACTGCGCTCAGCGCCAGCGCTCCAAGGTCGAGGTACTGTATTGATACCAGCTTACTGGCAATCCCCAGAGCCCCGCCGCCGATAAGCGCCGCCAGCGCCCCTGTCGCGGTCACTTTAAGCCGGCCCTTGAAGAACCCGGCTATTACCGGCAGTATTACCCCGCAGGTATAGACCGTATAGGCAAACAGCAGGGCGCTTATTATTCCCTTGAGCAATAGCGCTACCACCAGTGAAATGATACCCAGCAGTATTATCAGCCAGCGGGAACGCGGCAGGATATTATTTCTCTCGGGCGTTGCACGTAATCCCCCGATGATATCCACGGTCAGGATGGTGCTGGCGCTCAGTAAAGTGGTATCCGCCGAGGACATCATGGCGCAGAGCAGCGCCGCCAGGACGATACCTCCTACAAGCGGCGAGAATACCTCGCTGATAACCATGGGGAGAGCCTGCTCCGACGCAATATCGGGGAACAGTACGGCGGCCCCCATACCAATCAGCGTAACGGCGAAGGCTATCGGTATGATGAGTCCTGCCGTCCAGAACACGGACGCCCGCGCCGTGGCATCGTCCCTGGCGCAGAATATCCGCGAGTACATGTCCGGCCCGACCACGTAGGTCAGTCCGACCACCAGCAACAGGGAGGCGAGGTCGGTCCCGCCGTACTGTGTACTGGTAGGAAAGGAAAACATATCAGCTGGCAGCGCGCTTTGCAGTCCCTCCCATCCCCCCAGTCGTGACAGCAGCAGCCCCAGGCCGGCGAAAATCCCCCCGAAGATTATTACCGACTGAAAAAAATCGGTGCGGATGACGGAATACTGGCCGCCCAGTACGGTGTAAGTAATAAAGACGAAGGAAAATATTGCCATCCAGAGGGTCGGACTGCCCATCCCCAGGATGCTCATTATCTTGCCGGCGGCTATAATCTGAGCGGCAATAATGGCTATCCAGGCGATGACAATCAGTACCGAGGAGGCGAAAGCCATGCGCCGGTCATACTGCTTTTCTATCAGCCCGGGGAGGGTATAGAGAGCGAATTTCCTGACTTTCCTCGCGAAAAACAACCCCAGCACTATCAGGCCGATGCTGCCTGCCAGCAGCCACCAGGCGCCGGTCAGGCCCCGCTGAAAACCCAGTCCGGCCATGCCCACCGTGGCTGACCCTCCGATAATCGTGGCCAGCAGCGAACCGACGATGAACAGGGAGGAGCCTTTTCTCCCGGCTACGAAGAAGTCGTCCGCGTGCCTTGCCTTTTTACGGCTGACCGCTCCGATAACAAGTATGACCGCGAAATAGATAATAATTATTATCAGTTGGGGCACTTTTCTTTTCCTTGGCTACGGGGAGTTATTTGCGTGAGATGAAAGAGATAGGCAGTCGGGGAATACCGGGTCGTGCGGGTATAGCTTAATTTACATAAAACTATTATATGCGTGGCTTTTCGGTGCCTATAATGGCAATTTCTATCTTCTGGCCGCACTTGGAGCAGGTTATATTGAGGGTAATCGGCTGCTGCATTACCCTTTCGGCGACCACCGAAACTATAGAATCTACGTTGTCAAGGCGCCGGTCCAGCGTATCGAGTCGTCGGACAATTCGCTCGATTTCTGGAGCTGAATCGTCGTTTATCGGTTCCAGTTTATCCTGCTTTGCCAAGTTCTCGGTCCTCTTTAAAATAAGGCTAGACTCATTATATGTCTCTATGAGGAAATATGTCAAAGATAA
>JAGLTT010000124.1 GCA_023135135.1 Dehalococcoidales bacterium | reverse complement strand
GCTCTGTTCTTCAGGTATTTCCATTTTCTACCTAACCTCTTATCGACAACGGGCTTACTTCTTACGTCGTCGCTGCGCTCTGTCCTGGTCCGGTCGGTACCTCGTTTTACTGGGTTTCGACGGATGATAGATATCTTTCCGGGTCGTATCACTATCGGTTATGACAATATCCGCCCCGACATCATCGACGGACCTCCCTTCCTCCGAGGCATCGAACTTCACATATTTCTTCTCACTATCACCGGTAGCTTCGGTCGGTGTACGGCGAAGTCCGCCCCAACCGGTCACCCGGTACTGCAAAACTACCCTGACGACGCTGTTGGCTACCCAGTAGAGAGACAGGCCGCTGGGGAAGGATAGCGCCAGCAGGGCGAACATCATCGGCATCATCCAGAGCATCATCTGGCTCTGCTGCCTCTGCTTGGGGTCGGATGATACAGCCATGGACATCTTCTGCTGGAGCCACATGGTAACACCGACCAGAATAGCCAGAATGAAATTGGGCTGGGCAAGGTCCAACATTAAGAAGTTTTTATCTAAAGGTAAAACAGAAAAGACTATCGGCCATTGGTAGAGGTACTTGGACAGATTCAGCAGGCCCTCCGGGGCTACCGCCAGAGCCAGCATAATGGACTGGTAGAGGGCAATCCATACCGGCATCTGGATTATCATGGTGATAAAGCAGCCGGCCGGCTTGACGCCCGATTCCTTGTACATCCTCATCTGTTCCTGGGCCATCTTCTGCTTGTCTTTGCCGTACTTCTTTTGAAGCTCGGCAATCTTGGGCTGCATGTCCTGCATTGCCTTGGAGGACCTTATCTGTTTCAGGGTCAGCGGATACATACAGATATTAACAACGACGGTCAGGGCAATAATAGCCATGCCGAAGTTATTGGCCAGGTAATGCGACATCACTATCAGGACATTTATTACCGGCTGTTGTATTATCAGTTCCCAAGCATTCAATGTATTCTACCTCAATACTGGCTCTCTAGAGAGACAGAGCGTAATATGGCCCCGCTTTCGGCGTTTATCCGCTGCAGCGCCATGTCCTGTGTATGAATATAGACGATTCCATCATAGGCGGTAAGCGGGCCATCGACATCCTGTTCAAAATCCGCCAGCTGCAGGATTTTACCGTTTGCCGTATTCAGCGAATATATAACTCCTTCTCTGGTGGCGAAGATAACAGAATCGTCAAAGACAACCGGCTTCGAGGATAACGGCGCATCCAAATCATACTCATCTACTTTAGCCCCATTACCCGCCTTGAGAGTATAAAGCTTACCATCGAGACAGGGGGCGTAAATGACGTCGTTTACGACTACCGGCTCGGACCAGAACCAGTTTTCACCGGTAAACTTCCACTTCAGGCTGCCGTCAAAAATATTCAAGGCGTACAGGTTTCTATCGAAAGACCCGATGTACACCACATCGTTATAGGCCAGAGGCGTGGCGATAAAAGAGCCTTCAGCGGTGAAACTCCATTTCAGGCTGCCGTCGGCGGCGTTCAGGGCGTAGAGCTTTTTATCAAAAGAGCCAATGAATAATACGCCTTCATGTATGGCCGGCGTTCCCCATATTTTATCTTCGGTCTGGAACTCCCACAGGTTATCACCGGTAGCGGCGTCAAAGGCATAAACCTTGCCATCCTCATTGCCGATATAAAGCGCATCATCAGAAGCGATAAGGCCACCGACAAACGGGTTTAGATTGTTTTCACGGGGATATACCCACCGCAGACCCAGCGTCTCGATGTTGTAGGCATAAATTTTGCCGTTGTATGCGGCAATATAGACCAGTTCTCCGTAAACCACCGGCGTGCCGTAGATAGCCACCCCGGAAGCTCCACCACAACCCCCACCCATGGCCGGAGAACAACCAAAGAGGCCCTGCTGACTGACCTTCTTGAGGGGTTCCGTCCAGAGACGGCTTTCATCAGCCAGATTAATCGCTATCAGCCGGCCTTCCTTGGTACCTGTAAACAGAGTGTCGTCGGACACCTTTCCACCCGACCATCCAATGGGCGCCAGGCCTTTGACACATCCGAAGCCAACCAGACAAACAGCGAGAATCAATATTACCAGGAGAACCAAACGGCCGACTCGCCACTTACCCTTTAAATTCACTACATTCTCCTTTTAGGAGGTATCACGGTACCGGGTCATAACCGCCCGGATTCAAGGGATGGCACCGGACAATACGCCTGATGCCCAAACCTATTCCTTTAAACACTCCGAATTTTGATATAGCTTCGTGGGTATACTGGGAGCAGGTCGGACTGAACCGACATGAAGGCGGCATGACTTTCGACAGCGTAAGCTGATAAAACTTAATTAGCTCCAGGGCTAACGCCTTCATATTCCCCCACAAATAGACCGGCCCGGAATAGTAGTTTCCTGACCGACATCCCAAGATTATTAAAATCAGCCTCCGCCGCCGTTATACGGGCTATAAAGATGATATCCCAACCCGGTTGCAGCGGTATTTGCCTTATTATCTCCCGCAGCAAACGCTTTACCCTGTTGCGAACCACCGCTTTGCCCACACGCCGACTGACTGTAAAGCCATATCTGGATAATTCAAGTCCGTTAGGCAGGGCCTTGATAACTATCTCCCTGCCCGCCCAGGTCTTGCCTTCATTATAAACCAGATCGAACTGTGTTTTCCTGGTTAAATGTTGTTCTCCCCTCACGGCTACCCCGCCCGGGCCAATCAATGTGACCATTAGACGACGGTCAATTTATGCCGGCCCTTCAATCTCCTTGCTTTAAGGATAGCGCGGCCACCACGTGTGCTCATTCTTTTCAGAAAACCGTGCTCACGCTTCCTCGGAATACGCTTCGGTTGATATGTCCTTTTTGGCACTTTAACTCCCTGCTAATAATAGACCATTCTGCTGGGTAATGGAAAAGATTGGAACGAGTAAAATCAGAAATATCAGATCCTTAAACCGACGCCCCCCGTCTTACTGATATGTGCCGGTACGTACGGCAACAAAGCCAGATGCCGCGCCCTTTTTATGGCCATAGCCAGGGCACGCTGGTGCTTGGCGCAGGCACCGCTCTTACGACGTGGCGAAATCTTACCTCTATCCGATATATAAGGCCGCAATAATGCCGGGTCTTTATAGTCAATATGCTTTACTTTATCCCGACAGAAGAAACAAACCTTACGTTTGGGTATATATTTCGACCTACCCGGTCTCCTGGTCCTGGTATCTCTAGTCTGTGCCATCCTGCCCTCTATATATTAAATTTAATATCTCGTCTATAATTAAAACGGAAGGTCTTCCGGTTCCACCTCGGCGACTAACGAATCATCAGCCTTTTCACCAGGCATAGCTCCGGTATCATCGGGCTTCTCATCCG